>CAZBVD010000517.1:0-1413 GCA_964495235.1 uncultured Dysgonomonadaceae bacterium
AACAAAGCATAGATTGATAGAGTTGTTGGATGGTAGGGGAATTCCTATTATTGAGGATGATGTGTACAGCGATTTGTACTTCAACGAAGAGGACAAAGAGGACCTGAAAACTTTTAAAGAGATTAATCCAAAAGGAATTGATGTTTGCTATACGGGTTCGTTCTCTAAAATTATTGGACCTGGATTGCGTTTGGGATGGATGCTTGTTCCAGAAGCTATTTATCAGAAATGCGAATTGATAAAGCAAGCTATTGATGCTTGTTCGCCCAGTTTCACGCAGGTAATTGCCGATAAGTTTCTTCAATCTGGTATAGCAGATAGATACATAGAAAAGGTGAGGGTTGAATATAAAAAACGTGCTGAGGCTATGGCCAATGCTTTGAACGAGCTCTTACCAGAGGAGGTTACATTTACTGCACCGCGCGGTGGGTTTTATATTTGGTTGCATTTACCCGAAGGTATCGATTCTACAGATATTCTGAAAATAGCAATAGAGAAGGGTGTAGTGTTTGTGTCAGGAAAAACCTTCGACCCCCATGGTGTGGCAAATAACTATATGCGACTCTCGTATTGCAACACTCCTATTGATAAAATAAATAAAGGTGTCCCAATAGTGGTAAGTGCTATTAAAGAGGTGTTGGCAGTGGCTCGTTAAAGGGGTTGTGATGAGCTTTTGTTGAGCTCTAATTCAATAAAGATTAATAGTATTATACAAAGTTACCTCAATTTTTTAGTTGAGGTGATTTTGTTTGTACTGCTTTGTAGCTCATATGTGTTGTAGGTATCTTTGTTGCTCTATCTTGTATTTGCCTATCTAAAACTTAAGTCTTGAAAATCCAATCCATCAGTATAGGATTTCCTTTTCATTAGTTGATTTTTAAATCTATGGCTGCTTGTTATCGTTTTTACGGCATTTTTTTACAATACCTGACCCAAATAAAGCGCTATCTTAGTCATTCAATTCATTTCCAAGGTGGTAAGATTCAATTTTTATGACATAAACTTGCAATTCACCACTAATGGATTTGATATAAATAAAGAAAATCCTGAGCGTTACACTGTAACACTCAGGATTCTTTATATTAAAACTGTTGAGGCTAAATAATTAGCTCAAAATTTCTTCAATAGTGATGTAATCACCAACACGGCCAGTCATTTTTTCTGGGTTTTCGGCTACAGGAAGAGTTTTCTTACCTGGTCTCCAACCTGCTGGACAAACTACATTGTGCTCAGTAGCATGTTGCCAAGCTTCAACTTGTCTCAAGAATTCCTTTACGTTTCTACCAACAGAGTCAGCTTGCACCTCTTGTGCTACACAAAGTCCGTCAGGAGTAAACAGGAATCTACCTCTTAGTGCCACACCTTCTTCTTCAACAAGAACACCAAATGCACGGCTTACTTCTTGGTTGTTGT
>CAZBVD010000518.1:0-1405 GCA_964495235.1 uncultured Dysgonomonadaceae bacterium
ACCAAATAGGCACAATTGCTGTTAGAATTCTTTCTTTTCAAGAAAGAGAGATTGACGCCAGTTTTTTTGAGGAGCGTTTGCGAGAAGCCTACCAAATGAGAGACGCAATAGGTCTTGTACGTGCAGATAATAACACTTATAGACTTGTTCATGGAGAGGGCGATATGTTGGCAGGGCTCATTATAGATATTTATGGTGGTCTTGCTGTGGTGCAGGCTCATTCTATTGGCATGCACATGTCAAGACATTTGATTGCTACTGCACTCAAAACAGTATTAGATGACTCAATACAGCATGTGTATTATAAATCTGAGGGTACATTGCCTTTTAAAGCTCCTATCAATCCTGAGGATTCATTTTTGCTTGGAGGAGAATCAGATTTAGCTAAAGTAGCTACCGAAAACAACTTGAATTTTAAAATTGATTGGGAAAAGGGTCAAAAAACAGGCTTTTTCATAGATCAACGCGAAAACAGAAGTTTGTTAGAGGCATATTCTAAAAACAGGTCTGTATTAAATATGTTTTGTTACACCGGTGGTTTCTCAGCTTACGCTATGCGCGGAGGTGCTAAAGAGGTAGTTGGTGTAGATAGTTCTGCAAAAGCAGTAATGATTGCTGACGAGAATATAAAACTAAACTTTGGCGATGATGATAGATACAGTAGTTCATCTGAAGATGCTTTTAAGTTTCTCAAAGAGATGCCAAACGATGCGTATGATTTAATTGTATTAGATCCACCTGCTTTTGCAAAGCATAGAGGGGCAGTAAGGAATGCACTGCAGGGTTATAAGAAACTGAACTTGGCTGCTTTTGAAAAAGTTGCAAAAGGTGGAATAGTTTTTACTTTTTCTTGTTCTCAAGTTATTTCTCGTGAGCAGTTTCGTTTGGCAGTTTTTAGTGCAGCCGCAATATCGGGTAGAAGTGTAAAAATTTTACATCAACTTTCACAACCTGCCGATCATCCTATAAATATATATCACCCCGAGGGTGAGTATTTGAAAGGATTAGTGTTGCAAGTTTCTTGAAAGTTTTGTTAATAAAGATAGTGAACACGGCAAAATGCAATCTTTTTGATATAAAAAAGGCTAAATAAAGCAACTTTGATTGCAAAATGTATTGTTAGTGTTATAAAAACGCTTATATTTGCACTGTGTTTTTCATGGTATTAGATTTAAGGTTAACAATGGAGATTGGTTGTCGTGAGACAACCTTTCTTTTTTTATAGCCATTCGTAAATATTCTATGCTCATTTAAAAACAAGATTATCTTTCTCAGAAAACTACTATAGTCTTACTCCCTATCTTATTAAACAGACATATTTGTTTCAAATAAGGCTGCGCTTATTTAAGCATAAACCAATTTGAAGAGTTGAAGGTCAAATCTCACGGTGTAGGATTCAACAAAT
>CAZBVD010000519.1:0-1404 GCA_964495235.1 uncultured Dysgonomonadaceae bacterium
ATTAGTCTTAATTTTTGGCATTTTCTTTACTTTCTTTATTATGTAAATTTATTTTTCTCACTGTCAGTTATAGTTTGTGTAAATCTCTCCTACAATATAGTTTCACTACACACAATTGGTTGCTTGTAGTATCACGTTGCATTAGCGGTATGAACATCAAACACATAGAACTTCCGTAGAAAAGCGTGCAAAGATAACAATAAATATTCAAATACTTATTATTCCTTGCCATTTTTCACTGAAAAAAGCATTTTTAAATACTCAGGCACTTACTAGGCTGAGTATTATGCTTGATGCAAACGGATTATTCTGATTGTTTTTTCTTGGCCGTAGTTGGAGCTTTTTTAGGAGCTAACATAATTATCATGCGCTTACCTTCAAGCTGTGGCAGCTGCTCTACCTTAGCATAGTCTGCTAAATCACTTGCAAAACGCAACAATAACACCTCACCTTGATCCTTGAAAATAATCGAACGACCTCTAAAAAACACATAAGCCTTTACTTTCGAACCGTCTTCCAAAAAACCTTTTGCATGCTTTAGCTTAAAGTTATAGTCGTGATCATCGGTCTGTGGTCCAAATCTGATCTCTTTCACCACAACCTTTACAGTCTTAGCTTTTTGCTCTTTAAGCTTTTTCTTCTGTTGATATAGGAATTTCTGGTAATCTGTAATACGACAAACAGGTGGATTTGCAGTGGGAGAAATCTCCACTAAATCAAGCCCTAAATCTTGGGCCATTTGCAATGCTTGTCTGGTAGGGTAAACACCCTGCTCCACATCGTCACCTACTACTCTTACTTCGGGCACTCGGATACGATCATTGATCCGATGTGAATCTCTTGAATTTCTTGAACTTCTTGGGTTGTATCTCATTAATTGAATATTATCTCATCAAAGCCTATTTTTATACACTTTTTCTGAGAAAGGTAAAATTTATTTTTTTGTAAGTTGATTTATTTTAATCACCGAGATTTTCTCGATAACTTTTCTTTATTTAATTGAATGGCACAAAAATAAGAGTTTTTTTTAATTATTGAGCATCTGATCTATCTCTTTTTTCAAATCCTCAACAAAAAGCTCCAATTTCATGCTCCCCTTATCTCCATCTCCTTGTTTTCTAACAGAAACCTCATTGTTTGATGCTTCTCTCTCACCCACAATAAGCAAATAAGGGATGCGTTTTAATTCATTGTCACGAATTTTGCGACCCATCTTCTCGTTTCTGTCATCCACTTCGCCACGAATATCTTGCAACTTTAGTGCTTTCATCACTGAATATGCATATTCGTTGTATTTTTCGCTCACGGGCAACACTACTACTTGGTCAGGAGCTAACCATAATGGAAACTTACCTGCAGTATGCTCAATCAACACAGCTATAAAACGCTCCATTGAACCAAATG
>CAZBVD010000520.1:0-1398 GCA_964495235.1 uncultured Dysgonomonadaceae bacterium
TGGACCTTCAAAAAAGTTTAGACTTTTATGAAAAAGCTTTAGGCTTGAAAGAGGTTAGAAGAAAGAAAGCAGACGATGGTTCTTTCATATTGGTGTATATTGGTGACAGTACTACAGGTTTTACCCTCGAGCTAACCTGGTTGAGAGATTGGGACAGGCCCTACAATTTGGGTGATAATGAACAACACCTATGTATGCGTGTAGAAAACGATTACGATGAAATACGTGCGTATCACAAAAAGAATGGCTGGGTTTGCTACGAAAACGAAGCTATGGGACTTTATTTTATAAACGACCCCGATGGATATTGGATAGAAATACTACCTTTGACCCGATAATTAAACCAATATTGAGAGACAGAGAGAATGAACTACTTTAACTATAAGCGCCGCAAAGCCCACGATGTGAAAATTGGCAACATTACCTTGGGAAGCAACTATCCTGTGCTTGTACAAACAATGACTAACACCGATACGCTAGATACTGAGGCTAGTGTGGCACAGTGTGTTAGAATTATTGAAGCGGGGGGAGAGTTGATAAGACTAACAGCTCAAGGAGTAAAGCACTCTGAGAATTTAAAAAACATTCATCAAGCCCTGCAAGACAAAGGCTACAATGTACCCTTATCTGCCGATATTCATTTCAACCCCAAAGCAGCTGTTTCAGCGGCCAAGTATGTAGAGAAAGTACGTATCAATCCGGGCAACTTTGCAACAGTTTCAAGAGCATCGGATACTGTAGAATATACAGATGAGGAGTTTGCCCAAGAACTCCAGAAAATTGAAGAGCGGTTTGTTCCTTTTCTCAATATATGCAAAGAACACGGTACTGCTGTGCGCATTGGCGTTAATCATGGTTCGCTCTCGGAGCGTATTATGAGTCGCTATGGCGACACTCCCGAAGGGATGGTAGAGTCGTGTCTTGAATACCTGAGAATAGCATTGGCGCATGATTTTACAGATATTGTAATCTCACTTAAATCATCGAACACACTGTTGATGACCAAATCGGTGCGTTTGCTTATAGACCGCATGGATGCAGAAGATATGCACTTTCCGCTACATTTAGGTGTTACTGAAGCAGGCGGAGGAGAAGATGGGCGTATTAAATCGGCTGTAGGAATTGGTGCATTGCTCTCAGATGGTATTGGCGATACTATTCGTGTATCGCTCAGCGAAGACCCTGAGTGTGAGTTGCCTGTTGTTCAAAAGTTGGTCAATTATGTTGCACTTCGCAAAGGTCACTCGCTTATAGAAGCTAAGGCAAGTCAGCAATTCTCCTTTTTCTCAACGGATAAGCGCATTACTCACAAGGTGTTGAATATTGGTGGTGATAGTTTGCCTGTAGTTATTACGGATAGAAGCAAGAACAATGAAGTAGCTATCAATCCCCATTTTA
>CAZBVD010000521.1:0-1398 GCA_964495235.1 uncultured Dysgonomonadaceae bacterium
CGAAACGGCTCCAATGAATAACGTATATCTCGGTTGATAGAGAGACAGCATTGTCATTTAAAGAAAAAATTTGCACTTTTTCTTGGCTGATAACTTGCATGAAATCGAGAACAGTATAGATACGCTTAAAATACTCACCTACTTTTATAAAACTTCTGAGCAGCGTAAGAGACTTCTCTAGATCTTCACTCAATTGATTTTCTAAGACTACAGTTATTTTGGAAATAACTTCTTTGAGATTTTTGCTCACTGTTTTAAGGCTTTCTTCAAATCCTTTGTCAATATCTGCCAATGCATCGGTGAGCAACGTTGTTATGTCTGTAATGGGTTCTTGCAAGTCTTTAGGAAAGCTCTCTTTAGCTTTTTCCACAGACTCTTTCAATCGTTTTATATCGCTTGAAAATACCTCAGAGGCATTACGCATAAAAACACTTATGATATGGTCAAACAGCCTTTTAGGAACATCTTTTTCGAAGTTGCTTTCTGCTACAAATGTACTCCAATCATCTTTAGCAGCATCAAAATTTGCATCGCCCAACTTCTTAAATGCACGCACCATCTCCACAATGTCTTTAATCAGCAATTCCACGCCTTTAAAGACATTGTCCAATTCTTCACCGCTGGCCTCATCTTCAAAAATGTCTAAAAAATCTGATGAGTCATCTACCATTTTAGATATACCGGTTATAATTTTAGCCAAATCTTCAGATACATCGAAGACCTCTTGGGTAGCATCGGTTATTTGTTTGGGAATAAGATCTTTGACATCATATCCCAACAAATTAAAAAGATTGTCTACAAGGGTTTGTATGTTTGCGAGGTTGGCATCGTCTGAGATGTCCTTAGATAATCTTTCTTTAAGGTCTGAAATTATCGCATCTTTTGTTTTGCTCAAGACGAGAGCAAATTTGGCGAGAAAGTCAACTGCTATTGACTTAGAGTCAACTGAATCTTTGCTAGAAGTTCCGTTACCCATAATGTTTGTAGTTTAAAATGATTCTAACCTAATATTATCTCGTAGGTATTATTAAATACAAATGTAAATAGAACCTAAAATAGAATTCCATAATTGAATTAATCAATAAGCTACCTCATCTTTTTATTTACGCAATTAATTAAGGTAACTATTTCATTTACTACATTTTTAAAAACTCCCACCCACTTTTTGATAATGTTTGATGGTGTTTTACAGTTTAAGGTATAAATATATATATTTATTTATTTATTACCAAACTTTTTCACAATAAATATATTCGAATTTATATTCTATAGGTACAATTCGTGATAAAATCGCATAAATAAACCAATTAAGCTTTCACTTTTATATTTTCCTTTCACATATAAACAATAGTTCGTTAATCTTTCGTTTATGCATCTGATTATCAATAATATAAGTCA
>CAZBVD010000522.1:0-1385 GCA_964495235.1 uncultured Dysgonomonadaceae bacterium
GTTTTTGCAGGTCCTGCATAATAGATTGGGTGGTCTTTGATGTATTGTGGCAATCCCTCGCCATTATCAATACGCTCTTTTAGTTTAGCATGAGCTATATCGCGCCCCACAATAATGGTTCCGTTTAGCGATAGGCGTGTTGACACAGGGTGCTTGCTTAGTTCTGCAAGAATATCGGCCATTGGCATATTCAAGTCTATTTTTACACCACCAGCTTCGCCAGCTTTGCGATACTCTTCGGGGATTAGGCGTGCAGGATTGTCCTCCATCTTCTCAATCCAAATACCATCTTTGTTTATTTTTGCTTTAATATTACGGTCGGCCGAACAAGAAACTCCCATCCCCACTGGGCACGATGCTCCGTGACGTGGCAAACGCACCACTCTTATATCGTGTGCAAAATACTTACCGCCAAATTGTGCGCCTAAACCCAACTCATCTGAAGCTTTCTTTAGTTTTGCTTCCATTTCTAAGTCTCTGAAGGCTTGACCATGCTCATTGCCTTCTGTGGGCAGGTTGTCGTAATACTTTGTTGATGCCAGTTTCACAACCTTGAGGTTAGACTCTGCCGATGTTCCACCAATTACAAATGCAATATGGTAAGGAGGACAAGCAGCTGTGCCCAATGATTTCATTTTATCAATCAAAAAGGCTTCTAATTTACCAGGAGTGAGCAATGCTTTTGTTTCTTGATAAAGGAAGGTTTTATTGGCTGAGCCACCACCCTTTGCAACGCACAGGAAGTTGTACTCATTACCACCTGTTGCATACAAATCTATTTGTGCTGGTAGGTTAGTGCCTGTATTCACCTCATCGTACATGTTGAGAGGAGCATTTTGCGAGTAACGCAAATTCTCGTTTGTGTATGTATTGTAAACACCTTTTGAGAGAGCTTCCATATCGCAACCATCGGTCCATACTTGTTGGCCTTTCTTACCCATAATAATGGCTGTGCCAGTGTCTTGGCAGAAAGGAAGAACTCCTTTGGCCGAAATTTCAGAGTTGCGCAAGAAAGTTAAAGCTACAAATTTGTCGTTTTCACTTGCCTCGGGGTCTGATAATATTTGAGCCACTTGCTCTTGGTGCTCAGGACGTAACAAGAAGTTTACATCGCGAAAGGCGTGTTGCGCCATAAGAGTTAATGCTTCTGAATCTACTTTAAGAACTTCCTTACCTTCGAACTGGGTGGTGGAAACATGCTCTTTTGTTAGCAGATAAAACTCTGTTTTGTCTTCCGATAAAGGAAAAGTGTCTTGATACTTAAACGGTTTTGTAGCCATAACGAATCAATTATTAAAGTGTTATATAAATTATTTTCAATTTTCTAACTACAAAAATACAAAGAAAAAAGGACGAATAGAAAACAGAGTGCTTAAATGATGTTT
>CAZBVD010000523.1:0-1377 GCA_964495235.1 uncultured Dysgonomonadaceae bacterium
AATCCTTCCTCTGCCATCATTCTCTTGTGTCGTGCCCAGCTCGTTCTCCCAGAGGCGGATTCCTTTTGTAACTCAAGTTTCAATTCAATAGCTGTTTCAACATGGGAATCTGAAACTTCTATTGATTCCCCTCTCCTATTTATATATCTTGCCATCATACCTCTCCTCTTTTGCAATAAATACTTTCAATTAAATCCGAGATAATAGTATCTATATACTCGAAATCCCAATACGGTATCCTAATTAAACTTATTCCGTTCTTCTTACAATAGTCATCTTTCATTTTATCTCTCTTCTTTAAATCTTCAAATTGCTGGGTGCTCTGTCTATTCCATTTTCTAAAATGCTGGATACCATCATATTCAATTAAGCATTTTAACTCTCCTCTTTCCCCATATAAACCAAAGTCAAATCTTAGATGCCTTATGTTTTTTAGGTCATCAAACCAAACCTCTTTTTCGTAGGGAACACTGTGATATCTCAAAGCACTTTCTATCTCTATTTCTCCTTTAGATACTGGTTGGCAATGAACACATCCAGTACCTGATTGTATATTACTCCATCTTGTACTCCAGATTCTACTGCATTTTAGACACTTCCACCTCATAGGTTTTTTACTATGGATGTATTTATCTATTCTTTTTATAGGTCTATTATAATCTCTAAGAAGACTGTCTATTATATCATTATCTATTCTACTAGGGTCATCACAAAAAGTACATCCCTGATTTCTATTTTCACTATTAACGTTCCACCAGCTATTCATCCACCTGTGATTACATCTCTCACACTCCCACTGAATAGATTCCTTTGAGTTCCTGTATTTTCCTACTCTTCTAATTCCTCTATTCTCCTTAGTCAATAAATCATCAACTTCTTCTTGGGTGTAGCTCCTGATGCCTCTACACGTAGGGCATTTGCTACCAGCTCTCACACTTTGCCATGAAGTAGACCACACCTCATTGCAGTCGTGACATAATAAATCTAACCTACTATCATTGTCAATATAATCAGATAATCTAGTAATACTAGAATCAAATAATTCTGTCAATGAATTATCTACATCTCTATTTGTTAGCTTTGAAGTACCTCCACAGAACTTACACCATGAGCCTGACGCTCTTTTAGAGCCTCTCATTCCAGACACTGTCCTCTCAAAACTGTGACCATTATCGCAAATAAACCACGCTTTCCTCTTATCTGCGAAGGTGTATTCAGATGGTCCTAGCTCATTCCTATCATGGTCCCAATATTCAACAATCTCAGGGAGTGCATCCAGCAAAGAGGTTCCTCTCTTAAACTTCTTTTTATTATATTCTGTTTTTATAAATTCAGCCATATTGAAGTCTGCACTCTTAGCCATTAATTATCTCCCTC
>CAZBVD010000524.1:0-1373 GCA_964495235.1 uncultured Dysgonomonadaceae bacterium
TAAGCTTTCAGTAGTTTCTCTTGAATATCAGATTGTACTAATTCGTAGTTTGCCAGTTTCATAGAGAATGACCCACGACCTCCTGTAAGAGAGCTCAACGATGTAGAGTAATTAGACAATTCAGCTAATGGAACTTTGGCTTTCAGCTTTTCAAAGCCAGCTTCGCTCTCCATTCCCATTATCATTGCGCGTCGGCCCTGTAGGTCACTCATAACATCACCCATAAACTCTCCAGGTACTGATACTGTTACATCATATACAGGTTCAAGAATTTTTGGTCCTGCATTTTTAAATGCAGTATTAAAAGCGTTTCTGCCAGCAAGCATAAACGAAATCTCGTTAGAGTCTACTGCGTGCATTTTTCCGTCATAAACAATTACGCGCACATCACGTGCATACGATCCTGTGAGTGGTCCTTGCTCCATGCGAGCTGTTATACCCTTCATGATGGCTGGTAAGAAGCGAGTGTCGATAGCACCACCTACAATACTGTTTACTAGCACTAGCTTTCCTCCCCATTCTAGATCTACAGTTTGTATATCGCGCGGTTGAATTTTATATTCTTGTCCGTCCAATTTATAAACTGCTGGAACAGGTTCGCCCTCTACATAAGGTTCTACAATTAGATGAACTTCGCCAAACTGTCCGGCACCGCCTGATTGTTTTTTATGTCTATATTCAGCACGAGCTGTTTTAGTAATAGTTTCGCGATAGGGTATTCTGGGCTCTAGAAACTCTACTTCTATTTTGTCATTGTTTTCCAATCTCCATTTCAAGGTTCTTAGATGAAACTCTCCTTGGCCTGAAACTATAGTTTGTTTCAACTCTTTAGATACTTCCACAACCCATGTTGGGTCTTCTTCGCGCATGCGATTGAGGGCTTCGTTCATTTTCTCAGAGTTCGCCTCATTCAGAGGTTTTATTGCTCTACGATAGCGAGGCTCTGGATACTTAATAAGATCAAATTTTTGTTCAACGCCTTTTTCATTCAGGGTGTTGCCTGTTCTCACATTTTTCAGCTTTACAGCCGCACCTATATCTCCAGCTTCTAGTTGTACAGCTTTTGTGCGTAATTGTCCAGCAACTGAGTATATTTGGCCGAGTCTTTCTCTTGATTGACGATCAACGTTCATCAAGTCGTCACCTTCTTTCAATCTACCAGACATTACTTTAAAGTAAGAAACTTCTCCAATGTGCGGTTCAACGGTCGTTTTGAAAAAGAAAAGACTAGCGGGTGCTTCCGAATCGGGTTTCACCTCTTCACCATCGGTATTGATAGGTGCGTCCATTTGATTAGGCGAAGGTGCAACAACGCTTAAGAAGTTCATAACACGATGCACAGCCATGTTTTTCTCTGCAGAGGTGCAGAAAAC
>CAZBVD010000525.1:0-1372 GCA_964495235.1 uncultured Dysgonomonadaceae bacterium
GTTGTTGCATTTCGGTAATTTGTTTGTTTTTGGTGAAAACAAAATATGCCGTAATACCAAGAGCAAGTGCCATCACAACAATAATTGCAATGAGCTGAGCGGTTCTATTTTTTAAATTTAATTTCATGCTATATAAAAAATTGAAGACAAAAGTAGTGTTTTTTACATTTAAATCAAAACAGAACGTTTTGTTGCAACTGTTATCACAAGCATAAACGCTTTAAAATATAGAGAGTTCAGTCCTTGTTGTAAATTCTTCTAAGAAGAGCATCCCTTTATAAGAGTTTCCTTTGGGGTTTAGTGGCGGACTCCACACGGTGATGCAATAGCGTTGGGGGTGTATTGCCACAATTCCTCCACCTATACCACTTTTACCTGGCAAGCCCACTTTGAAAGTAAACTCACCCGATTCGTCATAAAACCCGCATGACTGCATCAAAGCATTAGCGCGCTTTGTGCGACTGGGTGACAGAATACGCCTGCCCGAGTATGGTACAACACCATTGTTTGCCAAAAACAAGAAGCTTTTGGATAGCTCCATACAGCTCATCTCTATGGAACAAATATTGAAATAAAGGTCCATCACCTGGTTGATATCGTTGTGGATGTTACCAAACGATTTCATAAAGTTGACCAAAGCCATGTTTATAAAGCCAGTTGACTTTTCGGATTCAGCCACACGACTATTAAAGTTGATATTATTGATACCCGATAACTCACGAATGAATTTGAGAACATCTTCTTTGGGCGATTTTAACTGACTCACCAATATATCGCATATTACAATTGCCCCTGCATTAATAAACGGATTGCGAGGAATACCTTTGTCGTTCTCCAACTGCACAAGTGAGTTAAATGCTGTACCGCTAGGCTCTACACCTACACGTTCCCATAGGTCACTTTTTATGCACGAATAGGCCAATACATATGTAAATACTTTTGCAATACTTTGAATAGAAAAGCGTTCATTCCAATCACCAAAGGCAAAATTGTCGCCTTCAACTGTGGTGAGCTGCACTCCAAATTTATTGGGATCTATCCCCGAAAGTTCGGGAATATAACTAGCTACGCTCCCTTGGTTCTCTACTTTAGAAAGTTCAGCATATATGTCTTCAAATATTTTATTGTAATTCATCGTGGTAAAAATTTTTATCTTGAAATTGCACTGTTTAGAGTCGTTGATAAGAAAGAGCAAAAAAGAGAGTAACGCAGAATTTGCTCTTTTCTTGAAACGACTAGTTTACTGATATTGAATATAGATAGGCCTGGGTTTCAGCTGCATCACCTCTTCGGGTGTCAACAATCGATGAGGTGGAGGTTTTATATCATTTTTGTAAAATATTTTAAACCCAGTAAACTGCACAGGCTCTTT
>CAZBVD010000526.1:0-1370 GCA_964495235.1 uncultured Dysgonomonadaceae bacterium
GACAAGAGGAGAAGGCTTCTCATCATTACCCGATGTTGTATCCTTGTCTGAGCTATTCTTTTTATTCTTATCTGGTTTACTTTCCTGGCCACTACCATTCCATCTATAATTAGGATTAAACTCTTCACCTTTCTTCCAAAGCACAAATACTAACGCTAACATTTTTCTCATACAAGCTACAATTCCTTTCTTTTTTATATTAGGATTTCGCTCTGTAATTCTTTCATACAAACGCTTCATTGGTTCGTTATACCTTGTTGCACTTAGTGCTGGCATATACAAACAATGTCGTATATGTACATTGCCTTGTTTTGATATTTTAGACTTACCTGTATGCTTACCTGATTCGTTATGTTTTACATCAAGGCCTGCATAACTAACTACTTGCCGAATGCTATTAAATCCCCAGAAACCATTAGTCTCGCATAGAATTGTTATGATTGTAAGCTTACGGATGCCTGGAATCGTTTCTAGTTTCCTAATACTTTCCTTCAACTCCTTGTCTGCATCAATTAGAGCTATTATTTGTTTCTCAATATTTTCTATGGAATCCTCTATAAATGCTATGTGTTGCTGCTTTAGATCCATTACCATTAAGTTAGCATTATGAGAATGCGTTAAAGCATGCAGTTGATTTGTTATCCGGTTTAACTCCTTTTTTAATGATAAGCGTTCCCTAGATAAATAGCGCAGATCACGAAGTTCGGAGCTCATTGGCTCCCACAACCCTGGTCGTCTTTCTAAACCAAACTGTGCTATTGTTTTAGCATCCACTTTGTCTGTTTTAGTTTTCACATTTAAGCTATTTGCATAATGCTTTATCTTGTTAGCTAAGATAACAGCAACTGATTTGCCTTCACTATAAAGATAATATGCCAGTTCTTCATAATAAACGCCAGTGGCCTCCATCACAAATAATGCCTCCTCACCTTTTGTTTTCTTAGAGGTCCATTCTAAAAATGACACAAAGCCTTTGTGCTTATTAGAGAATTTTCTGCTCCCTTTTATAACAGAATGTTTTCCATCAAAACTCATAAGACTTACATGAAAATCTCTAGCTGAAATGTCAATGCCAATTGAAAATCTTTGTTCTATCATTGAAATAATCTTTTAATTAATAGAAAGAATCTCTCCTTTTTCTCGTCTACCCTCGTAAGTTTTATGCAAAATATAGAAGCCTGTTCTATTTCTTAGATACTATTCAGACTCTAGAAGGAGAAAAGTATAGGCGCATAATCTGAGCCACGATATACTTTCATGAGTTATCTAGGGACCTTTGCTATTCCTATACTTTTTCTTTCCTAGTTTGTATGTTAATAAACTAATTATTTATTAACTATACAAAGATATCTGCAAACATACGAGGGACC
>CAZBVD010000527.1:0-1369 GCA_964495235.1 uncultured Dysgonomonadaceae bacterium
ATACAAAAGCTTCAATATTTTTAATTCTTACTTTCGTAGCATATTTTGCATTGTTTCTCAAATTATTGATTAAACAAAGGCTTAAACACAAAAAACGCAATAGAATTTATTTTTTCTACTGCGTTTTATGAGTGTTGACTATATCTTTTTACTGCTGTAATCAGTTATTATTGTGCTGCTTCTAACAGTGTGTTTGCTAATCTGCTTGTACCTATTCTAAAATAGTCTTGATTACACCATTCTTCTCCCAAAGTTTCTTTTACTATAGTGTAGTAGTTAACTGCATCTTGTACTGTTGATACGCCACCCGATATTTTGATGCCTTTCATTATGCCAGTTTTCTTATAATAGCTCTTGATAGCTGTGCACATTACATAGGCAGCTTCAAGTGTTGCACCAGAATATACTTTACCTGTAGATGTCTTTAAGAAGTCGGCACCAGAGTACAATGCAAGTATAGATGCATCATTAATTTTGGCTGCTGTTTTAAGAGCACCCGTCTCTAAAATTACTTTGAGTTTGGCTTCATGACAAGCTTCTTTTATTTCGTCTATCTCTTCGCACAGCTCTTCTATATCGTCATTCAAGAATAATCCTAAGTTAAGAACGATATCTATTTCGTCTGCACCATCAGCTACAGCTAAAGCTGTTTCTGCTATTTTCACTTCTAAAAATGTTTGAGAAGATGGGAAACCAGCACATACTGATGCTATCTTTACATCGGCTGTCAGTGACTCTTTTACTGTCTTCACCAAGTTGGGGAACACACATATTGCAGCAACATTTTTGATTAATGGATTTGAACCATCAAAAGTGTTTACTTTATCGGTAAACTTCCAAATATCTTCGCGTGTGTCTGTTGTGTTTAGTGTAGTGAGATCTATACAAGTATATATTTTTCTTAATACTTCAACTGTGTTGTTCTCTTCAGCTTTCTCATTTAATATCTTGTTTACCGTTTCTGTAACGGCTTCGTCAGTAAGTTTAAAAGCGTGGTCTTTCAGCGTTTTTCTATATTTGTCTACCATGTCTAAAAGTTTTATTTGTTATTTATTATTCTTTTTCTGATTGAGGGTGGGGCGCTTATCACTTTTCTTTCTTGTTTATCTTAGGGTTGTTGTGATGCCTTTCTGAATCGCGAAGGGTTTTCTTTTCTATATTCTTTATTAGTGCTTCTTCTAGATCTATACCTGTTTGGTTTGCCAAACAAATGAGCACCCAAAGCACATCGGCCATTTCATCACCTAGGTCTTTAGATAATTCATCGTCTTTAAAAGATTGATCTCCATAAGTGCGTGCCATGATACGCGCCAGCTCACCCACTTCTTCTGTTAATACAGCCATGTTTGTTAGTTCGCTGAAGTATCGC
>CAZBVD010000528.1:0-1367 GCA_964495235.1 uncultured Dysgonomonadaceae bacterium
TTCATTTCATCTTCAATATTTATCTTAATGATTCTATCTTCTTTTTCAACCATATATTTAAATGTTATAATTCTGTTGTTTCTTCATCATTTTAAAACAGCTACCCATTTGATAATAAGCTGTTTAAGTTAAGTGTGTTTTATATTCTAAAACTTTACTAAGGTACTACATTTGTTTGAATTGAGCAAAGAAATTAGAGATGAAATGCTCCCTATATTAACAAAATACAGCATTATATTTAAATGTTTTTTGCGTTGTCTAGCATTCTCAATATTTACTACTTTATTATTATCCATAACATGAGCACAAGAATATTATTAAACAGAAAGAAGGAGCGACAATATTGTTGCTCCTTCTTTCTGTTTAATATTCTATCATTTTTTATCTGCCGTGACAGCTTTTGTATTTCTTTCCACTTCCACAAGGACATGGCTCGTTTCGTCCTACTTTTTTCTCAACTCTCACTGGTTCTGGCCTACTTCGTTCACGTGTGTCAGTAGAACCAGCTTTAGCTTGCGCTAATTCGCTAGAAGTGTTTTCTTTTTCTGTACGATACTTGCTATAGTCTGTTTTCTGTTCAACACCTGCTTTTTTAACCTGCTCTGGTTCTCTAATAGGTATTCTACCCCGCATCAGAATAGATACTGATTTTGAGTTGACATCTTCAATCATTTGCTTGAAAAGATTGAATGACTCAAGCTTATAAATCAATAAAGGGTCTTTTTGTTCATAGCTAGCATTTTGCACAGAGTGACGCAAATCATCCATTTCACGCAAATGATCTTTCCAGTTTTCATCTATTGTATGAAGAAGAATTGATTTTTCAAATGCTTTTACCAAAGCCTTAGAGCCACTTTCATAGGCCTCCTTTAGATTACAAGATATATTATATACTTTTTTGCCATCTGTTATTGGTATTAATATATTCTCATACATTGCTCCTTGATTCTCATAAACTTGCTGGATAACTGGTTGAGCAACTTCGGCCAATTTTTCAGATTTTCGTTTAAAAGTTTTAATAGCAGCTTCAAATACTTTTTCTCCTTGATCTTCTGGTTTAAATCCTTTAAACTCCTCTTCAGAATAAGGGAGGTCTAGCGCCATAACACGCAACAGCTCCAATTTCAATTCTTCGTAGTTATTTTGGAATTGCTCTGTAATGCTTATAGCTGTATCATAAATCATGTTTACAACATCAATACCAATGCGCTCTCCCATTAAAGCATTACGTCTGCGTTTATAAATTACCTCACGCTGCGAATTCATCACATCGTCATATTCAAGTAATCTTTTACGGATTCCAAAGTTGTTTTCTTCAACTTTCTTTTGAGCTCTTTCCACAGACTTGCTCAACATGTTGTGCTCCA
>CAZBVD010000529.1:0-1366 GCA_964495235.1 uncultured Dysgonomonadaceae bacterium
TAAATGATAATGATGAGTATGATCTTGGCTATGGTGTGTTTCCAGTGGATGAAGTTCCTCAAATTCCAATTCATCCTAATTGTCGTTGTAGTATTAGTGCTTATTGGGTTGAGGGCAAGGATAATTTAGGTAAAAATAGTAGTAAGAAAACTTCTGAGTCATCAGATAAAGATAACTTTCAGAAGCTGATGGATACTGATATTACTAAGTTGAAGAAAGATGATATTGAATATCTTGGCAAAGCAATTAATGAAAAATACCATATCGATAGAATGCTAGGTGATAAAGACGGAATTGCTAAA
This sequence comes from uncultured Dysgonomonadaceae bacterium, assembly GCA_964495235.1. Taxonomy (GTDB): domain Bacteria; phylum Bacteroidota; class Bacteroidia; order Bacteroidales; family Dysgonomonadaceae; genus UBA2632. The sequence continues at coordinate 303 of CAZBVD010000529.1, forward strand.
ATTATTGCCAATTATCGTCAAGTTGGTGGTACGGTTGAAAAGAGTCAGTGGATGCCACGGTCAAATGCAAGTGTGAAGAAAGCATTAAATGAAGCTTTTAATCACTACCCCAGTGACTGGGTTAATTATTTAAATAATGGCGAATTTATGTATGCTGGTAAAAATCAGCGTGGATTTTATGCAAGACATTATGTTGATTCACGTGGTAGATTTAAGGCACCTTCAACAGTAAAGACCCAGTCTGACATCCCAAAATATCTTCAAGATGATAAAGCTGGTAAATATAATACAATCTTTTCATCGGGTCGTCCCACTACAGCTTGGCATGAGTTAGGCCACTTCGTTGAAACTCATAATGAAGATGTTGAAAGGATTGAAAGAGAGTTTCTTAAAGAGCGGACCAAAGGTGAACAGACAAGCCGGTTATATGATATTTACAATGGTTCTGTTGATTACCGACTAAGTGAAATTACTAAGAAAGATAATTTTATTAATCCATATATCGGTAAAGAATATCCTAAAGGAACAGAAGTACTTTCGATTGGTTTGGAATCATTATTTGAGCCGGGAAAAGGACAATTAAAATCGATTGGCAAAGATGGTAAGAATAAATATGTTAAAATTAATGAAGATAAAGAATATTTGAATCTAATACTAGGATTATTATTAAAGGGGTGATTGTTGTGAGTAAATTGAATACTGAATTAAAGAAGTTAAAAGAAGCCCACGATAATTACGAAAAGAAATTTGGCATTGGCAGTCTTGACGATGCTATTTCTTATTTTGATCCAGTAAATCCAGATATTCATAATATTCAAGAAGGAATTAAAATCTTGAAAGATGCAATTAAAACTGGAAAACCTTTACCTAAGCTTTCAAAAGAAATGAAATCAGATATTATTTATTAAGCATTTGGATAAATTCTGAATGCTTTTTATTTTCTTAATTAAATTATTTTTCAAAGAGGATCCTTTATTTTCAAGGGTTCTCTTTTTTCGTAACTAAATTATGTCCGTTCCGTGTGTAGTGGACGTTAAACAAAACCCGAGTAGTCTCCCAGGACA
>CAZBVD010000530.1:0-1363 GCA_964495235.1 uncultured Dysgonomonadaceae bacterium
TAGGAGTGGTTTTATGGCAGAGAAAAAAGACAATAGAACAAGACCAAAACAAATTGTAATAAGAGCAACAGAGGAAGAATTTAATCAAATAAAAAAGAAGGTAGAAAAATCTAAATTAACCCAAAATAAATATTTACTTCAATCAGCTTTAGATAAAGACATAATTGTAATTGAGGGACTAAAAGATCTAGTTATAGAAACAAAAAGGATAGGGGTAAATCTTAACCAATTAACTAAATTAGCAAATCAAGGAAAAGTAAATTGCAAGGAAGAACTAGAGGGAATAAATAAGGAGTTGGTAGAAGTATGGCAATTATTAAGGCAGTTAATTCAAAAGCAAGTATAGCCAGAGGAATTAATTATATAACTCAAGAAGAAAAAACAGAAGAAAAATTAATAAGTGGAATTAACTGCAATCCTGAAACTGCAATTGATGAAATGAAAGCAACTAAAGAAATCAATTCTAAGACCACAGGAAGGCAATATTACCACTTTATACAGTCCTTTAACCCTATAGATAGGGTAGACCCTCAAACAGCCCATAAACTAGGCAAGGAATGGCTAGAAAGGAATGATAAGCTACAGGGTTATGAGATAGTCTTAGCAACTCATAAAGATAAGGATCATATCCATAATCATTTTATAATAAATTCAGTAAGTTTTGAAAGTGGGATGAAGCTTCACACCAATAAAAAAGAGTATGAAAAAATGAAAGAAATTAGTAATCAAATCAGTAGGGAAAACGGGTTGACAGTACCAGAGAAATCCCAAGAAAAAGGCAAGATAACAAGCTTTAATCAAGGAAAATATCAAGCTATGAAAAGGCATTTTGAAGGTAATTATAATTCATATGTAATTGATACAGCTGTAGCAGTTAGCCAAGTTAAGGAAACAGCCACATCAAAGTATGAATTTATTGATAAAATGGAGCAACAAGGCTATAAAACTAACTGGAAAGATACCAGTAAAAATGTAACTTTTATCAATCAAGAAACTGGGAAAAGAGTAAGGCTTTCAAATTTAGAAAAAACTTTTAATGATAATTCTTTTACCAAAGGGGGTTTAATCAATGAATTTGAACGAAATAAGGCAGAGAGAGGAACAAGTAAGGAGCGAGGAGCCACCGACCTATCAAGCAGGGCAGAACATGGAAATGTTAAATCTGATGAAGGAAACAAGGGAACTAAATCAGCTAATGAGAAGCTATATAGCAGTCCACATGGACAAGAACACAATCAGTCAGCAGACAGCACTAAAAGAGATACAAGCAATCGAGGATACGAGCAAGAAAGCACAGGAAGAAATGATTTTAATATTGAAAAAGCAAGAGACCACCTCAGAGAAACAGCTAGAGATAATGCAG
>CAZBVD010000531.1:0-1362 GCA_964495235.1 uncultured Dysgonomonadaceae bacterium
ACAGTAATCGGAAAAAACTAAATACCCATACTAGATGTTTGCTATTGCACCGTGAATCTTGTAATATAATGAAAACTTTTGACTTATGCAAGTGTCAACCCCTTCAATCGCTTTTAGAAGCATCTTCTTATTGATATACAAGCACCCATATTCAAGTTTTTGTTCTGATATAGTCACAGCTTTTCTACTTAGTTTATTGTCTTGATAATAAAAAATACCTGTGGGTATATCAATATTAAATATAAGTTAGTATATTTATAAAGATATAAAATAAGCTCTCTGTTGTTACTAATAATGTAGGGCTAGGGATATTAAAACCTGCAATGATGAAAAGGCTTATAGCTCCGATACTTCTATTCCTATTCCTTTTACTTAACTTGGACGTTCACGCCCAACATAAGTTTGAATTTAAAGGAGAAGCATCTGCTTATGGTAGCTATAGCCCCAGCAACGATTTAGACCTCTTTTTTGGTGGTAGATATCTACCAGAATTGAACTATGGTTATGCTTTCAAAAACAAATCGCTACTCGATTTTGAAGTGTCGGCTAATATAAATGGATCTTTGCTGTTTCGCCCTTTCGATAGAGGCGAAACAGATGGAACCATCAAGCCATACAGAGTATGGGCGCGCTATTCGGGACAACAATACGAACTAAGAATAGGATTGCAAAAAATAAACTTTGGCCCTGCCATGATGCTTCGCTCCTTGCAATGGTTTGATGAAATGGATGCACGCGACCCTCTAAAATTTACTACAGGAGTGTATGGAGCATTGGCTCGTTACTATTTTCTGAATAATGCAAATGTTTGGATTTGGGGTTTATATGGTAATGAAAACCCGCGAGGCTTCGAAAGTCTTAAAAACAATAAAGACAAAACAGAATTTGGTGGACGACTGCAGCTACCTGTTCCAAAAGGTGAAGTTGCCCTAACCTATCATCATAGAAGTGCTAGCTCGGAGAATGTAGCAGTTGTGCCCTTGTATGAGAATATTCCAGAAAACAGGTATGCTCTAGATGGGAAGTGGGATATAGGTGTGGGTGCATGGTTTGAAGCAGTACACATAAACAAAACTAAAGATGTAGGAATGCTTACCAATCAATCTTTTCTAACGTTGGGAGTCGATTACACTTTTGCTATAGGGAATGGATTGAATGTTACCCTTGAAAACATGACTTCGACCTTTGACCAAAAAGCTTTTGCTTTCGAAAACAATTCCACTATCACAGCAACTTCTATCAGCTATCCACTGGGACTCTTCAGCAATATAAGCACCATGGTATATTATTCATGGAAGTCGGAAGACATTTCTCTTTTTGTAAACTACGAACACCAATTTCAAAAATTCACAGGCTATATAA
>CAZBVD010000532.1:0-1361 GCA_964495235.1 uncultured Dysgonomonadaceae bacterium
ACATCGCGACCCGATGTGTTTTTAGGAAATGCAATACAGTCGCGTATACTATCTAATCCAGCAAATAACGAAACCATTCTATCTAACCCGAATGCTACACCACCATGAGGAGGCGCACCAAAAGTGAATGCATCCATAAGGAAGCCAAACTGCTCATGAGCGCGTTCTTTTGTAAATCCTAATACAGAGAGCACTTTGTCTTGAAGTTCGCTATCGTGAATACGGATAGAACCACCTCCAACTTCTACACCGTTTATAACCATATCATAGGCATTAGCACGTATTGCTCCTGGCTCTGTATCTAATAAATGTATGTCTTCTGGTTTGGGTGAGGTAAATGGATGATGCATTGCAAAATATCTACCCAACTCTTCATCTTTCTCTAATAATGGGAAATCTACAACCCATAGACATTTAAAATTATTCTTATCCTTGAGATTTAATTGAGAAGCCATTTCTAAACGGAGATCTGATAATTGTTTGCGTGTTTTATCTGTCTCGCCTGCCATTACTAAAATTAAATCGCCTGGTTTAGCATTACACCTTTCAGCCCATAGCTTTAAGTCTTCTTCTGAATAGAATTTATCTACAGATGATTTAAGTGTGCCATCTTCGTTGTAACGGAGGTATATCAACCCTTTAGCTCCTACTTGTGGGCGTTTTACAAAATTGGTCAAGTCATCAAGCTGTCTTCTTGTATATACAGCACAGCCTTCTACACATATTGCGCCAACATATGGTGCAGAGTCAAACACAACAAAGTTGCGACCCTCGGTGAGGTCTTTCATCTCCACTAATTTCATGTCAAAGCGTAGGTCTGGTTTGTCTGACCCGTAATACTTCATTGCGTCTGCATAGGTCATACGTGGGAAGTCTTCAACTTCAATTCCTTTTAATGTCTTGAATAGGTGTTTGGCAAGTCCTTCAAAAGTGTTTAACACAGCTTCTTGATCTACAAAAGACATCTCGCAATCTATTTGCGTAAATTCTGGTTGACGGTCTGCTCTTAAGTCTTCGTCTCTAAAGCACTTAACTATTTGAAAGTATCTGTCAAATCCTGAAACCATCAATAGTTGCTTAAACAGCTGTGGTGATTGTGGTAAAGCATAAAACTCTCCAGGGTTCATACGCGAAGGAACTATAAAATCACGTGCTCCTTCAGGTGTAGATCCTATCAACATAGGTGTTTCTACTTCAAGAAAGTTAAGGTCGTCTAAATACTTTCTTGTTTCTATTGTCATCTTATGACGAAGCTCCAAATTCTTACGTACAGATTTGCGGCGCAAATCGAGGTAGCGGTATTTCATTCGTATATCATCGCCACCATCTGTGTCATCTTCTATGGTGAAAGGAGGATTTTT
>CAZBVD010000533.1:0-1358 GCA_964495235.1 uncultured Dysgonomonadaceae bacterium
GTTTCAGCCATTTCTTGGAAAATCTCTTGCGATGTAAAAGCTTTATTGTTCACAATGGTTTCAGATATTACAATTTTCATTTCAATATGATCGTTTTGCAATTTATCTTGCAGCCAATCTAAAATCGATCTCATATTACTATCGATATATTCTTTATTTATATCTGTGTTTACCGTTATTTCAAATGTTGTATCATCCAGTTTTTTGGGTAAGTAGATAGACATGGTGTTTTTAAGTAGCTTCTCTTCTAAAAGGTTCTCCGCATAGCTCTTCCAAGCGTCTATTAATGCTTCTTCTGTAAAGGCATTGTTTCTTTTATTCTGGTTTTTGTCTTGCCTTGAACCTTCATCGTCTTCTTTTTCCTCTTCTACAGAAGTAATAGAAACTCCGTGATTGGCAATAGAAAATGTTTTGGGTCTAGTGCCAAAAGTTGGTGATTTTCTTGCAGGCTCATTCACCTCTTTTGGTGTTTTTTTTGTTTGAGGTTTTTGCTCTGGAATATAATGAGGGTCACGCTCTGTTAGTCGGCTATCTTCTTCTTGCTTAGGTTTAACTATTTGCTTTGCAACCTCTTTTTTCGGTTCAGGTTCCTTTGTTTCTGGAGTGCTAGTTTCAGCTTGTTTTACGGGAGTAGTATTAGTTGGCTTTTCTTTTTCAGCCACATGAGAACGGGTAGTTTGCGATGCATCTATTTTTTGAATAGGTTCAGCCTTTTTGTTCTCTTCCCCTGCCCCATCTGATAATTGGCACATACGAATGAAAGCTAATTCAAGCAACAATCGTTTGTTTTTGCTTACACGATAGTTAAGGTCGCACTCATTAGCAATTTCAATACCTTTGTATAAAAGTTTGATTGAACACTGTTTTGCAGTGTCGATATAGCGTTTTTTTATAGTAGGCCCCACTTCAAAGAGCATTGCTGAGCGAGGGTCTTTACTAATCATTAGATTACGAAAGTGCGAAGCCATTCCTGATATAATGTGCTGACCTTCAAATCCATGATTAAGAATATCATTAATAATGAGCAGACTGTCTACAACGCTGCCTTTCAATATAGCATCTGTTAGTTTAAAGTAGTATTCATAGTCTAACACATTCAAATTTTCAATAACAGCCTTATAGGTTACATTGCCAGCAGTATAGCTAACTGTTTGGTCGAAAATGGACAATGCATCACGCATTCCTCCATCTGCCTTTTGAGCTATAATATTTAAAGCTTCTTCTTCTACTGTTACATTTTCTTGTTTAGCAACATAGGTTAGATATTCTACAATATCGGTCAGGTTTATTCTATTAAAATCGTAAACTTGACAGCGAGATAATATTGTAGGAATTATCTTATGCTTTTCGGTTGTTGC
>CAZBVD010000534.1:0-1351 GCA_964495235.1 uncultured Dysgonomonadaceae bacterium
ACGGAAAAATAAGGAAAAAACGAATTGTTTATGCTGGTCGTAAGGTGAATAAAAACCTGAAACTGGGCTTCGATTTAACCGAGGACAATGATATAAACCCTTACAAATTAGACAAAGAAACTGGTGAAATTGAGGCTCGCGGTGCAATACGTTGGATGACTGATTATGAAGCAGCCGTAAAATCAGGAATGGCAATTACAGTACCCCTTCCGCACACCGATGAGCAATTTGCAAACGCCAAATTTTCCTCTATTTATGTACTCGGTATAAAAAATGAATCCGACGATATTATTCTAGAAGATTTTTTCAACGGACATATTTATGGACAATCGGGGTTGGATTTTCTTGAAATAGGAACACCTACAAATAGTTTCGATGACATTGTTTCTGGCTACAACAGCGATGAAGAGCTTCTTGAAGAAAGGCGCTATGAAATTGATGTGGAAGAAAAATTCAAAAATCGCAGTCATCTGTTTAATTCTTTGCAACGTGTTATTGGATTTGATGAAATAATGTACCAAAATTCAATTGGGCGCACAAACAGTTTCGACAATGCTGAAATAGCAAAAGCAGCAAAAGCCAACTCAGTAATGTGTAGTGTTTTTAATGATAGTTTCAATATCAATAAAGACGGAACGGTTCTCCGTTGTAAAACAAAGCTTTTTCTTGAACAGGTTCCTGAGTTTTTGAAATCGCACTGTTTTGCAAGAGGAATTGTGCCACCGCTAAGAATTGGAAATCAACCTTACGGTATTTTGCCCACTACTGCTTTTTCGCGTTTTGAGTTTGAACCTGTTTCCGATAATATAATAAAAGATACAGATCATAATTTTCTGCAATTTGCACGCCAACTGCATCAACTTCTAAAACGTATTACTGATATTTGGAGTTCAATAAGGAAAAAGCATGTTATTTGTTCCGAAAACCTTGGCACTAAAGATCCACAGAAGCGTTATCTTGAGATGATGGGATTAACGCCTATTTCCGTTGCTTTTTTTGAACGTACATTGGTTGAAGCTATTCCACTTTTGCATCCGGAAATTAATTATATGCCTTTTGAGAAAGCAAATAGGAGTATCGCAAAAATAATAAAAGATGTGTTGGAAATACCTCTTGATGATAAAAAGAGAAATACTGCTATTTTAGATGAACTGGGTCTTTTTAAAGCACACCCTATAGCCGGAATGATTGAAGAGCTTAAAGATGAGGTAAATAACACTCCAGATCTACAACCCTTTGTTGATAAAATATTAACTCAAGCAAAGAAGGATGAACTAAAAGAGTTGATTCCTGAAAATGAAATTCCGCTCCTAATAATCGAATTTATGGATTTGTTTACCTACCGGTTAGA
>CAZBVD010000535.1:0-1351 GCA_964495235.1 uncultured Dysgonomonadaceae bacterium
TCATCGACGGAGCGGCCGAATTCGATGAGGCCATGATCACCGGCGAATCCCGCCCCGTCTTTCGCGACGTCGGGGACACAGTGGTGGCCGGTACCGTGGCCACCGACAACACCGTCCGCGTCCGGATTGAGGCCACCGGCGAGAACACCGCCCTGGCCGGGATCCAGCGCATGGTCGCCGACGCCCAGGAATCCTCCTCCCGGGCACAGGCCCTGGCCGACCGGGCGGCGGCATTATTGTTCTGGTTCGCCCTGCTCGCAGCCCTGATCACCGCGGTGGTCTGGACTATGTTGGGCAGTCCTGACGATGCGGTAGTCCGCACGGTGACGGTGTTGATTATTGCCTGCCCCCATGCCCTGGGCTTGGCGATCCCCCTGGTCATCGCGATTTCGACTGAGCGGGCCGCGAAGTCCGGGGTCCTGATCAAGGACCGCATGGCCTTAGAGCGCATGCGCACCATCGACGTCGTGTTGTTCGACAAGACCGGCACGCTGACCGAAGGTGCGCACGCGGTCACCGGCGTCGCCCCGGTGCCCGGCACCTCGGAAGGACAACTGTTGGCGCTGGCCGCCGCCGCCGAGGCCGACAGTGAACACCCGGTGGCCCGCGCGATTGTCACCGCCGCCGCCGAACACCCGGAGGCTTCCCGGCAGCAGTTGCGCGGCACCGATTTCACCGCCGCCTCCGGCCGCGGTGTGCGCGCCAGCGTGAACGGCGCCGACATCCTCGTCGGTGGGCCGAATATGCTGCGCGAATTCAACCTCACCCCACCGGAAGAGATCACCGAGACCACCCGCTCCTGGGCCGAGCGCGGGGCCGGTGTGCTCCACGTGGTCCGCGACGGAAAGGTCATCGGTGCCCTGGCAGTAGAGGACCAGGTCCGTCCCGAATCCCGGGCGGCCGTGCGCGCCCTGCACCAGCGTGGCATCACGGTCGCGCTGATCACCGGCGACGCCCAGCAGGTCGCCCAGGCGGTCGGCCAGGACCTGGGCATCGACGAGGTCTTCGCCGAGGTCCTGCCCCAGGACAAGGACACCAAGGTCACCGAGCTACAAGAACGCGGCCTGCGCGTGGCCATGGTCGGCGACGGCGTCAACGACGCCCCGGCCCTGGCCCGGGCCGAGGTCGGCATCGCCATCGGCGCCGGCACGGATGTGGCCATGGAATCCGCCGGAGTGGTCCTGGCCAGCGACGACCCTCGCGCAGTGCTGTCGATGATCGAATTGTCGCAGGCCAGCTACCGCAAGATGATCCAGAACCTGGTGTGGGCGTCCGGCTACAACCTCGCCGCCGTGCCTCTGGCCGCCGGGGTACTCGCCCCCATCGGGTTCGTGCTCTCCCCGGCCGTCGG
>CAZBVD010000536.1:0-1348 GCA_964495235.1 uncultured Dysgonomonadaceae bacterium
TCATCATACCCTAGAAAGATAAAGTCTCCCTTTTCTATGACTGGATAGGACTCAAAGCCCTTGCTTTTTACATACCTTAGAGCTTCAATATCTTTCTTGACGTTAATCTCTTTAAATTCCTTACCGTTTTGCTTTAGCCATCCTTTGACTAATTCACAACCACCACAATTAGGCAGTGAGTAAACAATAATTTCTTCCATTAATAATCCTCCTATAGTCCACACGTTAATTGCGCCTGACAGTTATTGCAAGTGTTACACCCACCAATATCTTCAACAATACCCATACGACACACTGGGCAGGTATTTCCTATCTTAGAACCATACACCACATCATCTGTATGTCCTTTTGTTTTAGTATGTTCTGATTTAGCTTCTGTCACTAATCTCTGTAACTCATCGACATCATCAACAATCAGTGGGTCAATATCATCTACATCATTTCCATCTTCAAGAGTTAATACCTGAGTATCACGTGACCCATCCACATACACCGTTCCACCTTTAGCGCCACCTTTAAAGAGTCTTTCATAGACTGCTTGCACCTGGTCTACTTTATACCCTTTCGGAGCATTAACAGTTTTAGAGATAGATGAATCTACCCAATATTGAATAGTGTTTTGAACATCAACGTGTGCTTCTGGAGATAACTCCATAGCTGAAACAAAGAAATCTGGTAGATTATTTTCATCTGCTGTTGGATTGTTATCTAGGTACTCTTGTACAATATCAGCATTAACTTCCATAAACTGACCTAATCGCCCACTACGGTAATATTTAAAGGCAAAATAAGGCTCTAGTCCTGTTGACACTCCAACCATTGACCCTGTAGAGCCTGTTGGTGCAACTGTAAGTAAATGAGAGTTTCGAATTCCATGTTCTAAAATACCATCCTTGATATGTTGAGGCAACTTGTTGACAAACCCAGTAGTCACAAAGGCCTCTCTTAACTCTTGAGTTTTCTCATCAGTCTCCCCAATTAAGAATGGGAATGCTCCCTTTTCTTTAGCTAACTCAATAGACTCTTCGTATGCCGTTACAGCCATAGTCTTAAATACCTCGTCAACAATCTTATTACCTTCTTCTGAGCCATAAACTGTCTCAGTATAAATCAACATATCTGCCAGACCCATTACACCCATTCCGATTCTACGCTCGCCTAACGCTTGCTTAGTGTTAGCTTCTAAGAAGTATGGTGTAGAGTCAATGATGTTATCTTGCATACGAATGTTTGCTCTAACCGCTTCACGTAATTTATCGTAATCAACTTCTTTAGTTTCTTTATTAACCATTTGTGATAGGTTTATTGCAGAAAGATTACAGACAGAATATGCTGCCAAGGGTTGTTC
>CAZBVD010000537.1:0-1336 GCA_964495235.1 uncultured Dysgonomonadaceae bacterium
CTGATTATTTTAGAGACATTCACGACAATACTTTGCGATATGAAGAAGGACTGTCGTGTGTTCACTTAAATGGTAAATACGGATTTGTAGATTTAAATGGTAAAGAGGTGATTCCCTTAATCTATGATTATGCTGATGATTTCAGCGAAGGATTGGCCTTAGTAGTGGTCGATGATGAATATGGGTTTATTGATAAAAAAGGGAAGGCAGTCATCCCCTTTAGAGATTATCAGTGGTGTGAAGGCTTCAGTGAAGGACTCGCCCCTTTTAGAGTGTACGGTAAATATGGTTTCATTAATAAAAAAGGAGAGTGGCAAATAGTTCCAATGTATGATAGTGCCGAGCAGTTTGAGCAAGGTGTCTCCATTGCAAGTTACGACAATAAATATGGTGCGATAGATAAAACGGAAAAGGCCATAATCCCCTTTAAGTATGAGTATATAAGAAGAGGCTATAACAGAAACCATTTTGAAGTTAAACTCCACAGCAAGTTTGGTTTAATCAATTGTGATGGCGATATAATCATTCCCATTAAATATGATTATATAGATCATCATATCGACCTTGATAACGATACAGATAAAATATTTATTTCTGTTAGTAGGAATCACAAATTTGGCTTTATCGATAAGACGGGAAGAGAGATTATTCCGCTAATCTATGATTCAGTTGGTGATTTTGAGGATGGCCTAGCAGTAGTAGAGGTGAACGCTAAGTATGGAATTATTGATGAAAAAGGTAGCGTAGTTGTTCCTCTTATTTACGACCTTATTCTCAATCCTCATACTAATTTTCCTGTTATGTTAAATGGTAAATGGGGAGCAATTACTCCTACTGGAGCAATTTGCATCCCCATAAAATACCAATCACTATCTTTTGTGGATAACAACTTAGCCCAAGCAGTATATAACAACAAGTTGGGGTATATCGATACCAATAACAATATCGTTATTCCATTTAAGTATGCTCCAAATTTCCGCTCTTATTGCGGTAATGGCCTTTTCCAATTGGGTCTTCTAGATGGTAGCAATGTTTGGGTGGATATTTATGGCAATGAATACAACTCCGAAGCCGAAGCCAAGCAAGCAATAAATTGGGTGGATGAGATTTACGAACTTAGAGAGTTTGAAAAACACCCTTTGTTAAAAAAAATACATACCTTGATTAATCAGCAAGGACAAGAAATACCTCTACCTTACAACAAAGTATATGCTATAGATTTAGATCTATTTAAAGTTGAACTTGATGGTCGATGGGGGATTATCAATCAAGATGGTGAAGAAATTGTATCGCCCCAATACGATGCTATAGGTTATCGCTTCCATCAAAACATCAC
>CAZBVD010000538.1:0-1328 GCA_964495235.1 uncultured Dysgonomonadaceae bacterium
GCCAGTCCTTTTATTAGCCCAAAAGCATCAACACCCATTACTGCTGCAGCAATGGTAGCCACAATAGGCTGAACGTTGTTGTACATACTAGCAACTGTGGGGCGAAGATTTTTCTGTCCGATGGGAACCATCAAATAAGTAAAGAAAGTACTACCCAATACTATAAAAGCAATGTCTCTATAAATATAAAATGGTATAACTGAATAGTCTATATGCAGAAACTCTGATTGACCAAAAGGAAGATAGGTGATAGAAGCAAAGAGAAACATCCACTTCATTAATGTGATGGGCGAGTATTTTTCTACAAACTTTTTAAAGAATACAAAATAGATTGCATAACTTACTTGTGCCAAGAAAACCAAGAGAATTCCTATCAAACTTCTGTTTGATTCAACGCTTCCAGCATCCATTTGGGTGCTGCTCACAATAATTAATACTGCACCTGCACCACCTACTACTATACCAATAAGTTTTTTAAAGGTAATGGGTTCTTTTAAATAAAATGCTGACATAATCATGGTGATAATGGGCAAGAAAGTAGTTACAATAGAGGCATTGATAGGCGAAGTCATAGACACACCTGTTATAAAAATTGCCTGATTAAAAACAATTGCAAAAAGAGCTGCCACCCAAATAAGCAGTAAATCGCGTGGTGGCACTTTTTCTTTCTTCACAAAAAGAGAAGCTATCCAAAAAGCTACTGCAGCACCTGCCAGTCGAAACGATACTAAGGTTAAATAACCTATGGCACCAAACATCATTATACCTTTTGAGAGGGGAGACATTAAACCCCATGCAATATTTGCCGAAAACATGGCAAGATGCCCTTTTACTCTTTTACTAAACATCTAAAAAATCTTTTAATTGTAACACCTTCATTTTTTTGACTATTCGCCGTTGGTTTTAAATATACGAGTTTAATTTTCGCATTTAGTTGGCTGTAAAAATGCATATAACTGATGTTACATATTTGCAAGCTCTTCGCTCAACTCGTCTGTCAACTCAAGGGTGTGATATACATTTTGCACATCATCGTCGTCTTCAAAAGCATCAATCATATTAATAATAGTGAGGGCTTGCTCTAAGGGTAACTCCTCGGTATGATTAGGTATTAGCTCTATTGCAGCATTTTGTGTTTCAACATTCAACTCAAGAAGTTTATCAGAAACACTGCCAAAGCTTTTATAATCAGAATAGATTAAATAGACTTCTTCTTCCTCTTCAAAAGATTCAGCACCATGCTCTATCAATATAAATTGCAGTTCATCCCAGTCTATCGCCAATTTCTCTTTTGCAATAGTAAATACTCCAAATCTATCAAACAAAAA
>CAZBVD010000539.1:0-1325 GCA_964495235.1 uncultured Dysgonomonadaceae bacterium
TAAGGTTAAAACATCTGGTATTTTTTTAGCCATCTTAAAACCTCCAATTTTAAGCTTATTTGTGTTTAACACCCTAATCTTTATATTAAGGGGTATTATTCACTGATGAATTAAGTATATATTTAAACAGCTTGCAAATCAAGAACAAAAGGGTATCATTCACGAGTTTTTTCCCTTGTTTGTATACACTGTAAACTCTGTATACATAATTTACAGTATTTACAAGGTTTACAGTGTATACAAGAGTCAGTTTAATAATCTTATCTGGCAAGGGTATTTTAAACATAATTATAGTGGCATTCTCGTACATTCTTACACTTTAAATGACTCATACTAGGTTTAGCACCTAAGTATATCTAAACGCCCTTAAAATCAATTTTAAAGCGTCACTATTATTGATTTTTAATATATAAACTTAATTCAAGTAAATTTCAGGTTGATCTATCAGCGCTTTTCATAAATTGGTTAAAACAGAACTTATGACAAGCTTAAATGTTTAAAAGAAAAAGGACAGAGCAGTAAATCTACTCTATCCTTTAGTTATAAATTCATTAAAAATTTATCGTATTTATTCTTCAGATAACATCTCTCTTAATGTATCACTAAACTCCATCCTCAATAGTTGTGTTAATGGAATCGCTTTTTCTATAAAAGATCTAAATTCTATATCCGTCCATTGATGACTATGATTAGTTCTTATATTATTTAGTAATTCACGTTTATATATATCAAAACCAATAAAAAACTCTTCAAATTCTGTGTGCTCAAAACTAGGATTTTGATAATATAAAACTTTTAATGAATTATTTGCACTAATTGCATTATTTAATATAATTCCAGCAATCAAATCATTTCTTTCTCTTTCCCCTTCAAAAGCTTTTTCATGACTTTCTTTTGCTGAATAAATTATATCTATTACAAAAGACTTAGCAATTTCTTGAAACTCTTTAATGTTTAAACTATTTTCCATATTTTCCTCCCCTAAAAGTAATTATTTAATAAGTTTATCTTTTTTTCTTATCAGAATCTCCCCATTCTAATAAAGTTCTATCATACCAAGTTATTTTATCAGGATCTGTTTTTTCATATCTTTTTATTAGTTGCATTAATTTTAATTTGCTTAATTCAACTTTTCTTTTTAGTGTGTTTGTCTTAACATCATAAACATTTACTATAATCATTTCAGTTTCTTCATCTGCAGTTAAATTATATCTTTCATATTCACTAATTAAATCATAGTCAAGTTTCATTTTTTTACCTCCTATTATAAACTTTATTATTCTTATTTACTTGATACCCGTTTGAAAAATCTTATAATAATCCTA
>CAZBVD010000540.1:0-1316 GCA_964495235.1 uncultured Dysgonomonadaceae bacterium
TTAATGCTTTCCCTCGTAGAGAAGGGGTGAAATGATGCCAAGGCTACCCTATGCGTGTCATTTTGTCAATATTACCACTTTCGTCATTCTTCTTTCGTCCAAATATCCCAAGCAGCCAACGCTTGCAACTTCAACATCTCTGCCCCATTTTTAGTGGTAGCACCCATTGCGCTACCTTTTTTTAGAAAAGTAGTTTCCGGGGGGTTATAAACAAGGTCGTAGAGCAGATGATCAGATGTGAGCGCGTGGTAAGGTAGTTTGGGAGAATCCTCAACATTGGGGAAAGTACCCAACGGAGTTGTATTCACTATTATTTTATTATTGGCCAATGTTTCGGGAGATAGTGTATCGTAAGTAAAGGCTCCCTCTATGGGTTTGCGTGATATATAAGTCCACTCAATACCCAACTCCTCAAATGCAAAGCACACAGCTTTTGATGCTCCGCCAGTGCCTAGAACCAATGCACGTGTATGATGTTCAGTATTAATAAATGGTGCAATAGAGTTTTTAAAACCAATATAATCGGTGTTATACCCTTTTAGCTTATAGCCATAAATATTACCAAAACTACGCTCTATCTTTATAACATTTACTGCACCAATCCTTTTAGCTTCTGGCGAAATGTCATCCAAAAAAGCAATTACATCTTCTTTATATGGTATAGTTACATTCAATCCTTCTAAGTGAGGATTAAAAACTAGTATTCTGCGAAGTTCAGATAAATCTTCTATCTCAAAATTTAAATACTCTGCATCGATATCCTCTTGCTTAAACTTTTCATTAAAATACTTCATCGAGAATGAGTGCTGCAAAGGATAACCAACTAGGCCATATATTTTCATATCAACTAGTTGATTTTTTAGCTATATAAATAGTGCACACACCCAATGTGAGCTTAGAACTCTCAACACTTACAAATCCACTTTTCTTTAATATGCTCAACATCTCCTCGCCTTGTGGAAATGCTTTAATAGATTCGGGCAAATAATCGTAAGCCCTTTTATCTTTAGATAATAAGCGGGTAATAAACGGAATGAAGCTATTGGAATAGATGTTGTAGAAAAACTTAAATGGCTGAATGGTTGGTGTAGTCAATTCAATAAACATAAAAACACCACCAGGGTTAAGTATACGTACTATCTCTTCAAAGCTTTTATCAATATCAGCAAAGTTGCGCACCCCAAATGCTGCAATAGCAGCATCAAAAGACTCGTTAGGAAGTTTCATAGAAGCACAATCTTGATAATCGAAGGAAATAATATGGTCTAACTTAGCCTTCTTCACTTTCACACGCCCCACATCCATCATACCTTCAG
>CAZBVD010000541.1:0-1312 GCA_964495235.1 uncultured Dysgonomonadaceae bacterium
TCTCATTTAAATTTCTCACAACTTTCAAATATTATCAATATTAATTAATATTGGCAAGCCATTCTTTAATTCTCAACCTGCAGTTTTTAATAGCATCAGTTCTAATATAATTTTCGATATTAGTTTATACAGACACTTCTATCATTTAATTGCTGAAACAAATCATTGAAAATATAAATTACAAAACACTTGATAAATCAAATTATTTAACTTTAAAACTGAATAATTTGAAGGCTGTTTTTACTTTTTGATAAGGATAAATCTGCATATATTTGCACATAGATAATCAGAGTTAACTCATATTTAAACAACTAATATTTATAAGAAAAAATAAGATAAAAAACCACACAAAGATTTAAAAACACAAAGTTGCCTTCTACAATTTTACAAGAGAATAAACTAGAAGCTATTTTAAAACTTCCCTCTAACAAAGTTAGAACTTCCGTAATGCAAATAATAATCTAGCAAATAAAACTATTGTTGAATACAAAAACACACCAAAACTATGAAAAAGAGATTAAAAAAACGCCTTCTTAGTAACTACGAACTTAATGTATTGTTACCCATTTTAATGAAGGGTTTGGAAATGAAAAAAGGTAAACCCAATGCTGTTACTAGCAATGAGATAATAAAAGCATTGAGAAAAAATGGATTGAAAATTAACGGAAGAAGTGTTTGGATGTTAATCAATCATATTAGAAACAACGACCTCATTGTGGGTCTCATAGCTACATCTAGTGGCTATTACATAACCAGCAATGAGCAAGAATTTGCGGATTATGAAAATAGCTTATTGGGTAGAGAGGCGGCGTTAAGAAAAGTAAGGATGAACATCAAAAGACAAAGAAAAACAATGTTTGCAACCACACAACAAACGCAAACACAGTTATTTTAAAAATTATAACTCCTGCTATTACTCTTTTTACACTACCCTTCTCCCCCTCTTGGGGATAGGCAAAAGCACTAAAAACAAATAGCAGGAGTTTTTTTTAACCTAATACTTACATAACACACACCACACATACATAAACACACACATGATAACTTATAACCATGAGTATTTTGAAGAACTTGAGATTGAACACGATTTTAATACATACTACGCAAACGGATACATCGATTATACCACAACAGCCTGTATAGGCAGCAATTACGAGGGATATGATTATGAAATATTATACGATAATGAGATAAGTGATATAACCTTCACCCAGCTGTGGTACTATGATAAAGATGCTGACGAAAATGTAAGCATACTGGATAATCCCGACTATTGGGAAGTTGAAGAAATAGCCATAGAGGAAATCAGATA
>CAZBVD010000542.1:0-1310 GCA_964495235.1 uncultured Dysgonomonadaceae bacterium
TTAAACGTGTTCACATTTATAGCTTTTCCACGTGTTTTACCCTCTACAGCACAATGTTTTCTTTCCCTCAACTTCTTTATTACGGCAAAGATTCATTATTTTTGTAACTAACGAATAACTAATCAATGGGGCGAGTTTGCAACTCGTGTCTGCCGAAGGCAAACAATCAAAATAAAAACTATGACTTTAGTATTAAAACAAGATATTGAAAAAAGATTACAACAAGTAAAAGAATATATAGTAGCCCAAAAGGCCGATGCATGCGTTATTACATCGCCTGTAAATATGTACTATTTAAATGGATTTATATTTAATGGTTACATGTATATATTGCCAGATAGAGAGCCCTTGCTATTTGTGAAAAGACCAGTAAATGTTGAGGCTGAAAACGTAGAATATATTAGAAAGCCCGAACAACTACCTGAATTACTTGCAAAACATGGCCTGGCCTTACCAAAAAACATTTTACTTGAGAGCGACTTGCTGCCATACAATAGTGTGGTGCGTTTTCAGAAAGCATTGCATATGCCTCAAATGCAAAGCATATCGGGACAGATGCGTGTGATGCGTAGCGTGAAGTCGGATGCAGAATTGGCAGAGATACGCCGTTCTGCCACAACGCATGTTAAGTTGCATAATCAGATTCCGAGTTTGTACAAACCAGGGATGACTGATCTTGAATTCCAAGTTGAAATTGAATACCTTATGCGTAGATATGGTTCGATAGGGCCATTCCGAGCTTTTGGTGAGAATATGGATATATTTATGGGAAATGTGCTAGCAGGTGATAATGCAGAAGTACCTTCACCTTTCGATTTTACAATGGGTGGAAAGGGAACAGACCCAATGCTTCCACTTGGCCCTGCCAATAAAGTGATGGAACAAGGCACAACCGTAATGATTGATATGGCCGGAAACTTTACCTCCTATTTGAGCGATATGACCAGAACCTACTCAATAGGCACTGCACCTGAAGAGGCGTTGCGTGCTCACCAACTCTCTATTGATATCCACAAAGAGATTGTAGGATTTGCCAAAGAGGGAGTTGCTTGTTCTGATATTTATAACTGTGCAATGGAGATGGTAGTAGCAAACAATATGGAAAGTTATTTTATGGGTACTACTCAGCAAGCAAGGTTTGTTGGCCACGGCATGGGCTTAGAAATAAACGAACCTCCTGTATTGGCACCTCGCTCAAGAGATATTCTGCAAAAGAATATGGCCATTGCTCTCGAGCCTAAATTTGTACTACCTGGAATAGGAGCTGTGGGAATAGAGAACACTTACTTTGTAACTGAAACAGGTTTGGA
>CAZBVD010000543.1:0-1305 GCA_964495235.1 uncultured Dysgonomonadaceae bacterium
GAATAAATAGATCCACCTATTACATACAAAAATGGTTGATGAAACCACTGTTCACTTGCATTCACTCCCAACATTGTATAGGTAATGATGAGCATAGTGCCAAAAGTAACTCCTTGTAAGCGAGAGTTGATGCCGGCCATAAGACTGAGTGAAAATATCATTACTCCTAACACAATGCCAAAAACAATTGGATAAGGAGTTAATAATCCTACAATGCTACTCGACACCAAAAACAATAACAACGATATGCCTGCCGACTTTAATCGTCCGCGTGGATGAACATCTGTTTCGGCCAATGCCATTGCCACTACACCTAATGCCAAAGTAGTAGCAATAAAAGAGTTATCGAACAGAATTTCTGTAGAAATAACTAAGATGGCTATGGACACGGTTACTTTAAGTGCCCACAAATGGGGAGGACTTTTCCAAAACACGTTTATCCACACTTTTCTTATAGTATCCTTTATCAAATTGAGATAATGAGTCATGGGTTTCTGTTTTTTCTTTGCTTGTATTGCAAAAGTACTAAATATGTGTGAGAATGTTATATGCTATTTGCAAGTTATAACAAATTGTAATGTTGTGCAGTGCAGTCAATCTTAAATACAATTTACTCTCACACATTTCATAGAATTTATCTTTTACCTATTTTTAGAAAAATGTTTACTATCTTTATGTTTTAGTATTAACTCACTTAAAAATATACTATAACAATGAAAAAAACCATTTTCACCCTATTATTAGGATTCTTCGTATCGTTCGCTTCTGCGGATGAGGGAATGTGGATGTTGCACCTATTGAAGCAACAAAAACTGGCCGAAATGCAAGCCATGGGATTAAAGCTTCAGGACACTGATATTTACGACCCTTCTGGCAATTCGCTTAAAGATGCAATTGTGCAATTCGGGCGTGGATGTACTGGCGAGGTTATCTCATCGCAAGGATTAGTGCTCACCAATCACCATTGTGGATACGGACAAATACAGAGCCACTCAACATTGGAAAATAATTACCTGGAAACAGGTTTTTGGGCAATGTCTAAAGCCGAAGAGTTACCCAATCCGGGATTGACTGTTACGTTTATAGAAAAAGTAGAAGATGTAACCGATTATGTACTTAAAAACTTGGAAGAAGACAAAGAAGAAGATGTGGATGGCGTGTTCTTTCTTTCTCCAAAATATCTTACTGGTTTGGCCCGCGACCTTGTGGGTGTGGATTATTTAGAGGCAAACAAAGGAGTAGATGTAGAGATAAAACCATTTCACAATGGCAATCAATACTACATGTTCACCAAGAAGATATTTT
>CAZBVD010000544.1:0-1295 GCA_964495235.1 uncultured Dysgonomonadaceae bacterium
CCAGCCTCAATAGCCAAATTGCACAGCACATACAACCCCAGTTTTGTGCCAAAAGAAGACGAGGCTTATATTACACTCACTACACACAACAATAAGGCAGACCTTATAAACAGTGCTGAGCTCAAAAAGATTAAAGGAAAGTCGCATTGGTTTACTGCAACTATTTCAGGGAGTTTCCCAACTGGAGCTTATCCTGTTGAAACAGATTTGGAGCTGAAAGTAGGGGCAAAGGTGATGTTTGTGAAAAACGACACTGAAATACCGCGCCGTTTTTACAATGGTAAGATAGGTGAGGTTACTTTTATAGACAAAGACTTTGTGAAGGTGAAATGCCCTGGTGAGGACAACACTATTTACGTAGAACCCATGACTTGGGAGAATATGACCTACAAGGTAAACAAAGAGACAACCGAGTTAGAAGAAAAGCTAACAGGTAGTTTCACCCAATTGCCTTTGCGCCATGCGTGGGCTATAACTATTCATAAAAGTCAGGGCTTGACCTTTGACAAAGCAATAATTGATGCAGGCGATGCTTTTGCGCCAGGACAAGTGTATGTAGCGCTAAGTAGGTGTCGAACATTGGAAGGCATAGTGCTGAAAAGTAAAATAAATGAGAATAGTTTGCGCAATGAATCCACTATTCTACAATTCTCGTCGCGTAAGAATGAGGCTGATGAGCTGAACCAGAAGTTGGAAGAATCGCAAGTTGAATACCGTAAACAGTTACTTTTGGAGTTGTTTGATTTTAATCCCGTTCAGAAAACTATTGCTTTCCTTAGGGTTGATGTTAATAAAGCAGGAACTTCATTTAACGATGAGACAGCGCCCTTCTTAGGTAATTTAACCAACCTGACAACGGAGGTGAAGGATGTGGCCGATAAGTTTTCTGTTCAGCTTAATAATATTCTCAGCAGTGTTCCTATCGACGAAACTCTGTTGCAAGAAAGATTGAACGCATCGTCTCAATATTTTGTTGAAAAACTTGATCATCTTTTAGAGGAGATAGCCGATTCGCCAGCCTATACCGACAATAAAAACCATGCACAATCATACAACGATGATTTGCTAAGTGCATATACCCAAGTGGCTCAAAAGCGAGCATTTATTGCACAGCTAAAAGAAGAGTTTACGGTTGAAGATTACTTTAAGTGGAGAAAGGATTTGGCTATAAAGCTACCCAAATTGCAAACTCATGGTGGCAGTTCAGCTGCACCCAAGGCTTCTATCCATCCCGATTTAATGCAAAGGCTCACCGATATAAGAAACGAACTGGCAAAAGAAGCTGATGTACCTGC
>CAZBVD010000545.1:0-1295 GCA_964495235.1 uncultured Dysgonomonadaceae bacterium
TATTTGTTGGGGACTTTAAGACTGGTCCGCTTGGTTCAGGAGGAGCATTCCGAATGAATAACGGAATCTCCGAAATAGAAGTGGATAAGCTTACTGTGCGAATGATGGCTACTTTTTATGAGATAGTAATAAGCAAACTATCACATATAGGAGGACAGCTGATTCTGACACCTGCACGAATGAAGTGTATAAGGGTTGAAGAGATGGCAGACTCCTATAGATGCTATTTCGATCGTGGCGAGAATAACGAAGTTGTAAATGAGTTTGTAAAAGGTGACCAAGCTCGATGCCAAGTATTCTCGGGTAGTGGCATGAAGTTCTATTGGCGATTAGTTACTGGAATAGGAGATGACTGGATAGAACTGTCAAAAACAGACAGCCTGGGAGATAGTATTCCTGCTCCAGGCGATGATATTAGCCAGCTTGGAAATAGGGATAATCCTGCAAGGCAAAATGCACAGATATTATCAACTGTAGGTGATGATGCACCGAGTTGGAAACAATATAGTGGCATTGACAGCTTTAATCTTGTAGGCAAAGAACGTACAGTTTTTTCGGGCAAAGGAAATAGTATTAGTAGCGAAACAATATTTATGGCTGATGGCTCCACTCTTAAGGATTGGGATGCTATCATTAATGATAAAATTGATAACATAAATGTTGGTGCCACAAACCTGCTTCTCAATACTGGATTTCTTGGAGATTTCCAAGCAAAGAATATTGATGAAATAACAGATTTGATATCTGATACCGATTTGGGTACTAATCCACTGGTTCATTGGGTGCATGACAATACTAAGGTTATTGATGCACCATCACGCTCGGGAAAAGGGGCATTAATAGGTAATATCAAACAAACAGTCAATTTACTTGCTAATCAAGATTATATTTTCACAGTGTGGGCTAAAGGGCATCAAATGAATGTATCGCTCGATGGCACTCAATCTCAAAACTTGACTGGTGAATATCAAAAATATGTTTTCAGATTTAAGCCAACTCAAACAAAAGCCTATACATTTGAAATAGATGGTACAGCTGTTAGCGTTTATGAATTAATGCTATCGGAGGGTACAAATATTGCATCATATAACTTTGCTCCCGAAGATGACTTGAAAGCCATAGAGCAACTCAAAGCTATCGGAATGATTACTGATGCAATAAAGGAGTACGACACTAGTATTTTAGGTGGCTTAATCCTTACATCTATGTTGCAACTTGGCAAGTACAAGGATGGCAAAATGCAACAAGTTAATGCTGGTGTGAATGGAATCTACAATAACGATAATGACCCAGCT
>CAZBVD010000546.1:0-1292 GCA_964495235.1 uncultured Dysgonomonadaceae bacterium
AAAACATCTAAAAATGCTTGTGGTGGCTGAGCTCCTTGAACTGCATATTTATTGTCAAATACAAAGAAAGGAACTGAGTTTATCTCAAGTTGCTGTGCTTCATACCTATCCATCTCTACTTCCTTTATAAACTTATCACTATTTAACATATTTATTGTATCTTCCTTATTTAATCCAACTTCTTCAGCTAAATTTCCTAAAGCTTCAATGTGACCTATATTAATTCCATCTATAAAATGGGCTTTTAAAAGCCTTTCGTTCATCTCTGCCATTAAGTCAAATTTCTTAGCATAGATTGCTAATCTATGGGCCTTCATGGTATTTGTTTGTATCATATCCTTAAAATTATAATCCAATCCCACTTCTTTAGCCATATTATTCATTTGATCAATCATTTCTTGGGCTTTTTCTTTAGTCATATTATACTTTTTAGCTAAAGCAGTAACCATATCTATATCAGTAGAATCCTTAGCATTAGGATCTAATTGAAAACTTCTCCACATTATTTCTATATCTTCCTTAGCTTCAAATTGTTTTATAGCCTCTTCTAACTTTCTTTTTCCTATATAGCAAAAAGGACAGGCATAGTCTGACCATATATCTATTATCATATTTTTTCCCTCCTAATTTTTCAAGAATTTAATCTTCTAATATTATATATACCCAAACCCTATAACAATATATTCTTATGGTTTCCTTTCACAATTTTCTCCCTTATTTAGGATTTTAGCAATTCTAATAATATCTTCTGGTGAGAAAGATTTCTTGAACTTTTTCTCTAGCTTCTTCAAATATGATAATCTTACTAGGGATGAACCCTCTATTTCCTTTATATATTCACTCGTAAATCTTTTCTTATTTTTAGATATTGCTTCAAATATCATTATCTTTGAACAATCCTCTATTACTCTTTTCAATTTATTTGCCTTATCAGAATTAAAGGTAGTTTCACTGTGAAAAAATCCATCTATAAAATTCATCAATTTATTGACTAATGGATCAATATCATGTTTTCCTGCTAACTGAGAAAAGATTGTCATATGTAGGTTCTCTAAATCTTCCTCCACATCTTGTAAATCATCAATTATTTGAAGCAATACACCATAGGAAAACATAAACTCTGCTTCTTCTATATTTAATTTACCCCTAACCAAATATGCATCTGCAAGTACTGATGCACCACCTTTCTCAAAGGTAATTCCAATTATGTCTTTCTCAAAGGGCATAGTTTTTTCTTTTTGCTGCAAAAGACTTTTAACTTGACCACTATGAATTCCTAAAAGACTTTCAAA
>CAZBVD010000547.1:0-1289 GCA_964495235.1 uncultured Dysgonomonadaceae bacterium
CCTTCATGATAGCTTTGTTATAATCGGCAATGGTTAGTGGATTGAAAGCATTCATACTCTCATTGTAAACTTTAATAGATTTTTCGTCAATCAAAGTATCCAATATTTTAGCTCTTGGCAGCGATATGTGAATATCTTTACCGTTTACCTCAACTTTCATGTTTTTGAAATCTACACCAGCTTTTATGTAGCCATTATATTTCAATAAGAAAGACTTCTCGGTTAATGGCACATTTATCTTTAGTATTTTTAGAAAATCTTTGTAGCCAATCACTCCAGAGTAGTTGTATTTCACTAATGCTAATTCTTGTATGGGAACAACTCTATTCATTACAGCTGAGCTATCATAACCAAGCTCTTTGTCTTTATGAGAGTTTGTTGATATAAGTATTATTACCAGCAGCAGAGTTGTTAGAATAAAAAATATTGTAATGAAGTTTATACTTCGTTTTTTTTTGATTTTCACAAACTTATGGTTTAAGCCTATTTCTAGGGTTTTGATTATTTAAATTACAAAAATAACAAATTGAGCAGAAGAAACTAGTGTTTTGAGAATTTTTGTTTAAGAATAATAGATAGATGGTTTTTCTAAGTTACAATTATTTTTCATATATTTGCAGTTGCACTTAAATCATTTGTAAGGATGACAACTTATAGAGAATTGTTTTATAATGCAGTGTTGAATTTCACCTATATTGCATGAAATGGATTAATGATTGAAGCTAGTGTTGTAAGCTTCAGTAAGACAATCAGTTTGGTGTGTCGATAAGCTGCTCGTTTTTTGCTGGTTATGCATATATGACATAGCTTTACTTTTTATGTGTAGCTTTATACTGTGCAGAGAAATAAAGCGGGTTGCTAACGGGTTTTAAACAAGAAATTAATTGATTAAAGTTTAGGGGAGTTTTTTTAGATTAAACATCTATTATGCATGAGAAAGATTATATCTTATCGATTTATATTTCTTTTTTCTGTAGTCACATTTGCACAACAAGCAAATTGGCAAAATCTCTTTAATAATGGAGATAACTTGAAAGGATGGTTGCATTTGAATGGTACTGATGAAATTTAAAATGTATTTCTTCTTCAAACACCTGCAACACAATGTCTGCATAGCGGTTATATGAAAGAACTGCCTGTCATAAATTGTTTCTGTCAATTAGATTATAAATCGACTAACAGTTTTCAAGAAGGAGCACTTCTGGTATCTGAAACAGGATTTCTTTCAAAATTAGTTGAAAATGTATCATATTATAACGCAAATAATTATTTTAAATTCTGATGAGAAA
>CAZBVD010000548.1:0-1288 GCA_964495235.1 uncultured Dysgonomonadaceae bacterium
TTTAGCAAATGCTCTGCCGATAGTAGTTTGTAGAGGGCTATCAGTTTATAATCATCGGCCGGATTATCGTTTCTAAGGGGCTGATTGTAATCTCTGATGTCAAAATAAGCAAACTCAATTTCGTTTTTAAGACTCTCTATAAATGGATGAGCAATTTCGCTGTAGAAAACCTCTGTACGCTGATTGCTTTTCTCAAACGCCTTGAACTGACGAATGAGCGCCTTGTTTTGTGCAAAGTTGCGCTCAAAAACATCGCTATCAAATATATACCACTCGTGAATGTTGGTTACTATGAGGTTGCGAATTTCCAAATTGCTGTTGGTAATTCGTTCGCGCAGGTAATAAAGCAACAGCTCGTGAAACGCCTTGGCGTTTAGCTCCTCTGGCGTTATCATCTCCCATTTATTTGTGGGGCGTTTTGTTTCTATGATGACCCCCACAGTACTGGCCCTATTTTTGCCATTGTGGATAACCAAATCGGCACGCTCTTTGGTGTTGATAAAATGATCGTCTTTGTAATAAGTATCTTTCAGAAAATCGCTAATCAGGTTCTTGTGAAACTCTTCCGATTCCGTATCGTCTATCCTATCAAGCAATTGTATAAGATTGGCCTTAAAAGTATTTATCTTCTTTCTATCTGGCTTTAGTTTAAGGTAGGCTTTGTTGAGTGCCTTTCGGGGTTTTAGTGGCTTTAGAATCATGGCTTGCGATTGTTTTTATTTGTAACCCCAAACATAAACATTTTTTTTGATTTATTGATGAATATATGTATAGGAAAAAGAATAATAGAGCGCAAAGAATATAAATGTTATGTGTAGAAAACTGCAAAAATCTATACTTAACAAATACGCTATGTATAGATTTTTGATAATCTTATTGTATTGTTACGGAAATGAAGGAATCTTGAAGCGCATGATTATCTAACACTGAACGTAGGTAGAAGGGTGTTAAAACAAACGATACTGTCCTCAAAAAACAGGCTTCCACAGGCTCAGCCACCGACCCAAGGTCATTAAGTAAAAATGCCACCCCATACGGGGTTCTGGTAGTAGGGTATTCATCTTTCACGGGGTTTATACCCCGTGCTACAAATATGACAACCCTCCGGGTTTAACGCACAGTGATTAAAGATAGGTGTATTCATTTCCTGCAGGGTGGAGAGCTCCAGCTCTGCACTAGGATATTTAAACCTTAACTTAATGACATTGGCCACCACCCCACTGTTCGCTGCTAACTGCTCACCTTTCACTAGAGCGGAGCTCTCATTAAGCCAACGAATTAACTCTTA
>CAZBVD010000549.1:0-1288 GCA_964495235.1 uncultured Dysgonomonadaceae bacterium
GCTAAAAGCTAATAACATAAAGTTTCTTTTTATCATAATATGGTTGTTTATAAGTTCCTATCATATACTAATAAACAAATATAACCAATTAATACCACTACTAAGTATGAGGGTAAAGGCTTTAAAATGAACGAGAGTTAGTTGTAAAGGTCCTCTAGGAGAAGATTAGAGAGCTTAGTAAGAAACAAAAACAGGGGAACGTTAAATCTATGCAATCGTTTTCTACGAAACAGACCTATAATCAACATGAAGCATACACCAATGTAAATATAAAATCAGGCAAGCCTTTGGCTCACCTGACTTAAAGTAGAATTTAAAATGAAAAGTAAAATATTTTTCTAAAAGCCTCTTAATGCTGTAAATCCTAACACTCCAATAATGCCAGCTAAGATCATTCCTATAATTATATACACCCCTACAATAACGAGAAGACTTACAAAGAAGAAGCTAGTCGATTTCTCATCAGACACATTAGTCATTGGTTTGAAGCCTATATAAAGAATGTATAAACTATATAGTCCACCTAGAAAAGTGAAAAAAGCAAGAGGTGGAAATATATTAAGGATACCAGCCAATAGAATAGCTGTATATGAGAACCCAACTAGTTTAACTCCTTTGTCTAAACTAACGGTTGTATCAAAGGTAGGAGCAAGTTTATGAATTACAAAGCCAGAAAGATATACACCAATTAATATTGAGGCTAACGACATGATAGCTTGTGCCAAACCACCACTAATAGATTGAACCCTATAACCAAGTACACGATAACCAATGAGACCTACACCTATAAAAATGGCAACTGCAGAAATCAATGCCAATGGCAAGACATATGTCATAACATGTTGATGTGCATTTTCTTTATCATTCTTAACCACTTCCCACTCCGATTTTGGGCTTAAAATAAATTGCTTTGCTGTGTTGATAATTTTATCCATTACTTTAAGTATTAATATTTATTCAACTTAGATTATAATTTATTTATACGATAGAAATTAGTCTTTGTTAAAATAATTGGTATGTTTCTTTTCAATTTGCTTCATACGCTCTTCAAACCTATTTACAACTGTTTCTAGTGCTAAAGTTTCATCTTCGGTAAGGTCTTCCTTAAACATATTTAATTTGTCGTGATGTTCTGCCCATTTAGTCATCATATCCATAGATTTGAAACCTATTTCGGCTGTGGCTTTCATAACCTTTATTTTATCCATCATACTTAAATCATCAAAATCAAGGTTTTCGTAATCTCCAAAATCCTCCAAAGTTTTATCTATTAGAATTGCATACTCAT
>CAZBVD010000550.1:0-1287 GCA_964495235.1 uncultured Dysgonomonadaceae bacterium
CCCCCTACAATTCTGTTGAAGAATTTGAGAGAGCGGCGATTGAAGTATCTCTTTAGTTTAGATACATAGGTGGTTATGAAAAACCACCAAGCAAGAGCTCCTAGTCCAATTGCGGCCAGGCCAACAGCAAAAGCAAGCCAGCTTATATCTAGCGGGCTATAATTAAAGCGAGCAAAAAGTGATATGAAGAGAAAAACAATGGCTACATTAGAGAGGGTGAGAAGAAATGCAGTAGCAAAATCTTGACTATGCCGCATTTTGCCTAAACTCTTATTTGGATTTAGTATTTTAAGCGGATTGGTAGCGTATAAGGCTATACCAAAGAAAATAATTACAATACTTCCTACAAATTGCAGTAATGGCTTGTTGGCTTTCAATAGGTCGTCAACAAAGCCCATGCCAATAAGCGTTATAGAAGCATATATTAAATCAGATACCATAGCGCCTAAACCTGTCACCAGTCCATGTAGCCTGCCTCTATTGAGGGTGCGTTGCACGCACAATATGCCTATTGGCCCCATGGGTGCAGACACAATTACACCAATGATAAATCCTTTGTATATAGTTTCAATCATGCGTTGAGGCTATTTTTTATAGCCCAAAGTTTAGTAGTTTCTATAAGAAAGAAGCGCCTAATGTGCGTTTCTCTCGTTATTGTTTAATAAAACATTTGCCTTTGCAAATGTACATGTCTCAGCAACTTAGAGCGTATAATCTTTAAGTCTTTTTGTGTTGAAAACCCAACTAAAAGTGGGCTATTTATCGAGTAGATATTCTGCAAAGATACATTCAATAATTAAAACATACAAAATGAAGATAAATATTAGATGAGAATCATCTCTTTTCATTAACTTTGCATTTCATTATTTAGGGCTATATGGTTACTTATCCCTATTTCAATACTCAATTAAACTTGTAGACAATGATATCTTTTTTCAAAACTCCGTCACTCAACATTATTGCGGTTCAATCTCACTCCGCGCTTTCTCAAGAAGACATAAATAGGTTGAACTGGCTTTTTGGTAATTCCGAAATGGTTGATGCAACTCAAATAAATGAGCACTTTGTTGGTCCGCGTCGCGAAATGATAACTCCATGGAGCACTATCGCTGTTGAGATTACTCAAAACATGGGCATTGAGGGTATTCTTAGAATAGAAGAATACTTCCCAACTGACCCCTCGCACAATCACGACCCAATGCTTCAACGACTTTATGATGAGTTGAATCAGCAGATATTTGATGTTGATGTGAAGCCAGAGCCCATTTATCATATTGATGATATTGC
>CAZBVD010000551.1:0-1279 GCA_964495235.1 uncultured Dysgonomonadaceae bacterium
TCGAAAACTTTGAGCATGGTACACGTGCTGTTGCTGAAGCAATTGCAGAAGCAACTAAAAAAGGAGCATTCTCATTAATTGGCGGTGGCGATTCTGTAGCAGCTATCAATAAATTTGATCTTGCCGATCAAGTATCGTATGTATCAACAGGTGGTGGAGCATTACTAGAATTTATGGAAGGCAAAGAACTACCTGGTATAAAAGCTATTAGAGGTTACTAATAAAACAACTTATACTAACTATAACGCTTAATAGATAAGCTTAAATAAAAGTGTTCGAAACTATGTTTTCGGACACTTTCTTTATATACATAAACGTTGCAATTGTTTATATTAATTTCTAGCAACATTATAGTTAGCGCCATAATTACTATCAAAAACACATAACACCAATCATAACTAAACTTCATTACTAACTCCACTAAACAGCAATATATTATAGCAAATTAAATCACTATCTACACAATATAATATTTGTAACAGTAGGTTCAATCACTCAGGGCAACATCAATAAAAAAGCAATAGATATCCACATTACTTTTAAAGATATACTTTGCCAATGATAAATAAGTTCAATTACTATAAAAGCTAAACAATAACATATTATCGTAGGTCCAATTACACTAAACTCAACATTAGAATTAATTATCTGAGAGCTAAAAGTATTCATTTTAATGTTGGAATTACACATCCTAGAGCTACGGGAGTCAATTCTGATATTGGAAATCACTACCTGAGAGCTCCAAGGTCTCATTCTGATATATGAGTTATAGACCCAAGAGCTACATGTATTAGTTCTGATAATAGAATAGATCTTCGGAGTTCTCTGTTTATTCATTCTCATTTCAGAATGTATGCCCCGAACTCTACAGATACCCTATCTAAAATTGGGACGTGAGTAATGACAACACCGTTTACATTTTCATAAATATTACCAATAGCAATAAAGTTTCAACTAATATTTTATGGAGTGTTGCCAAGAGCGATGAACTTGTCGAGTGACATTCCACAGCTTTCGATAATAGTGATAAGACTCCTAACAGACATTCCACCATTTTAACCAAGAGTGGTGGTTGCTCCAAATAGCATTACATAGTTTTTAATCAGAGTGATGAAAGCATTGGATAACATTTCATTATATATTGCCATAAACGATGAATATTCGCACCAAAATCATCTCTAGAAAGTTTAAGTAGAAAAACATATATCCAAAGAATTAACGAGAATCTAAAAGGAGCAATAGATACTCCCGAAACAGAAAACGAAGAACTTTTAACCTC
>CAZBVD010000552.1:0-1276 GCA_964495235.1 uncultured Dysgonomonadaceae bacterium
ATTCGACTTTTATCTCATATTTCTCAAATCCTTCGTGAGTGGATTCGACATTTACCTCATGTTTTTCAAATCTTGCGTGGTGGAATTCAACATTTACCTCATATTCTTCAAATCTTACATGATGGAATTTGACAATCACTTCATGCTTTTTAAATCTTAAGTTGTAGGATTCATCTTTACCTCATTATTCCATATCATTTCAGTCATTAAGTCGTTTAAAATGAGCAGACAAAAGGATGTGTCGTAAGTTTTTGGGGTGCTTTTTATGTGTTTTTAATAAAGCAAGAATCCAGTTAAGGCAGCCAAGGCTATAAGAAGTATAGGGTCTATTTTTTTGATTGAAGCTATGAAGACTGCACTAAAAATAATCCAACTCTTATAGTCAATAAAGTTGTTTCCATTAATTAGCATTATTCCAGCAGCAGCAATCAATCCAATTACAGCAGGTTTTATTCCTGAAAGTGCTGCAATTACATATCTGTTTTCTTTAAACTTGAAAAAGAAAATACAAACTAGTGTCATTAAGCTAAAAGATGGCAAACTTACAGCAAGAGTACATACAGCCGATCCAAGAATGCTAGCTAATATTCCATGCCCTGATGCATGCACAGCTTTAAAGCCAATATAAGTAGCTGAATTGAAGGATATTGGACCTGGTGTAGTTTGTGATATGGCAACTATATCAGTAAATTCGTTTACAGTAATCCACTCGTTTGTTTCTACTACTTCTTGTTGTATGAGTGGCAACATAGCATAGCCTCCACCAAAACCAAATAGTCCAATCTTGAAGAATGCAATGAACAAGGAAATATACAGTTGAACAAGTGCCATATTATCTGTTAATTATTTTTTTAATTATTCTTTGGTATAGTAAGCCTAATGCAATTGCAACTAAAATAATAAAGATAGGCGATACATGGAGCAGACCAACTATAAGCGCGACCGCAATTGGTATCCACAAAGTATTCCATGTAATGTCAGCATTTTTGCCCATCCTAAGTAGAGGCGCAAAAATAAGAGCAACTACTGCAGGTCTGATTCCTTTAAAAACGGCTTCTACAGAGTTGTTATCTCTAAATTGAGTAAATACAATTACTAATAGCAAAATGGTGATGAAAGAGGGGAGAATAATACCAAGGCTTGAAAAAATACTGCCTTTTACGCCTTTACGTTTATTTCCAACAAACACAGCAGTGTTTAGAGCAATAGGGCCTGGTAAAGATTGTGCAATGGCTAGCATGTCGATAAACTCTTTGTCGCCCAGCCATTTCTTTTT
>CAZBVD010000553.1:0-1273 GCA_964495235.1 uncultured Dysgonomonadaceae bacterium
TATCTATTGCAAACACAGGTGTTTCGATAACCAACCATCCTGCATTTAAAAGAGCAGATATAATTCACCTACACTGGATAAACCAAGGCATGCTCTCTGTAAGAGAGATTGGCAAAATTGTATCCAGTGGCAAGAAAATAGTTTGGACAATGCACGATATGTGGCCATTTACAGGTATTTGTCACCATGCAAGAGAGTGCACCCACTTTGAAAATGGCTGTGGATTGTGTCCTTATCTCAACGCTCCATCTAAAAACGATATCTCCTACTCTACTTATTTACGAAAACAAGCTGCCTATTCGCTTGGAAATATTCATTTTGTTGCTTGCAGCAATTGGTTGAGAGAATTGGCACTGAAAAGCCGTCTAACAAGTAATCATAATGTGAGCGCAATTTCCAATCCTATCAACACACAAATCTTTAAACCTAAAGATAAAACAGCAGTAAGAAAAGTAATGAAGCTTCCCACAGATAAAAAGATTATTCTATTTGTTGCCGCAAAAGTATCGGACAAGAGAAAAGGGATAGACTATTTAATAGAAGCATCTAAAATCATAGCTAAACAAGAGAACAACTGCTTTTTTCTTATTGCTGGAGGCAATAGTCAAGAGATTATAACACAATTAGCCCTACCTGCTATTAATGTGGGTTATGTAACATCAGCTAACATGCCCAATTTGTATAATGCTGCTGACTTATTTGTAACACCCTCGCTGCAAGAGAACCTTCCAAACACCATAATGGAAGCAATGTCTTGTGGAACACCTTGCGTTGGATTCAATATTGGAGGTATTCCAGAAATGATTAATCATAAACAAAATGGATATGTAGCCTCTTATAAAAATACGAAAGATTTAGCCAATGGCTTGTTGTGGGTTTTAGAAACAACTGAGCCTCTTGCAGAAAATGCACGCAATAAAGCTGTAGAGAACTACTCCGAAACTATTATTGCTAAAAGATATATCGATATTTATACTAAAGAGTAACTTATCATGAATCTATTTACTGTAATAACTGTAACATACAATGCCCAGGATACATTATTGCGAACGCTCAAGAGTGTGCAAGAGCAGACCTATCCGCATATAGAGCATATTATAGTGGACGGCAACTCTACAGATAAAACCGTGGAGATGATAAAAAAACATGCAACCGATAAAACACAGTGGATAAGCGAAAAAGATAAGGGCATATACGATGCTATGAACAAGGCCACAGCAATGGCCAAAGGCCTATATATTTGCTACTTAAATGCAGGAGATGAGTTTTATAA
>CAZBVD010000554.1:0-1270 GCA_964495235.1 uncultured Dysgonomonadaceae bacterium
TCTTTGTCACTAAATCTATCAAATCCTTCTGCAATATTATTAGAAATAGAAACTATAGCTCTTTGAATTTGATTTTTAAATCCAAAATCACGAATATCTTCGAATATTTTAAATATATCTACTGCTAAATCCCGACTCTTTTGTCATGCAATTATATCTTCAAATCTAACTATCTTCATGCTATTATAATTTTATGACTTCTTTAGACTTACGACTTCTTCCGACTCCCTTTTGAATCATCAAACAGAAAGGGGTAGTGAGATTACCTCAACTCCTCTTTCTCATAATCATAGAAAAAGTTTGTCTTCATTTCTTTCTCATATTTTTTTAGTTCATTGATATGCATAAAGGGTTTTGAAATATCTGCAAGCGGAACAACAAACAGTTTTTCAGGACTAGCTCCTGTGCCTCCCAAACCCAGTGCCATGAAAACAGACACCCCTTTTTTACTTGCATAATCTCTATATCTATCCAATTGCTGAGAATTAGAAAAACTCAACCCATTCTTATAAAGTTTTTGACGCCATTTGCATTCCACTGCAAACTCCTTGTTTTGTTTAAATCCTATAAACTCCATCAATAAATCTGGGTTTCGATTAGTTGCTGCGTAAACACCCTCAACGCTCTTATCACCAACCCATTCTTTTACTTTGAAGTACTTAGAGCTAAACTTCTTAACTACAAACTTCTCAAAATTGAGACCATTTTTGTAGTCAAGGCTTACATCTTCAGTATCATTTTCTTCAATAGTAGACTCCACAGTGCTTGTATCTACTACTTCATTATTTACTGCAGTTTCTTTTTCGTTATTGTCCTTACTACTTGTGCTATACACAAAAATACCTGCGCCTAAAATAAGTGCGCCAACTACCATTAAAATTATTCCTGTCATTTTATTCATATTTGACGAATTAAAAATTTACATCTACTATGCTACTTCCTGGATTGTTATACAACTATATCCTCAAATCTTCCTATTTTCATTCTTGCTTACGCAACACACCCCGATGGAATATCTTTGATCCCCCCCATGAAATAATAATGCAGATCTCATTGGGCAGGTGGGGCAAGCCGATTACAATCGGCGCAAGCGAATTCTCCCTTACAATTCAGATTAATTGTAAAGATATAAATTAACATCCAATAACCTATTAATAAGAATCTATATTTCTAAAATAGTGACTCCTTATTATAATAGAGGAGCGCAAATAGTGTTGAGTGTTGCTGATTCAGGCATATTATCAAGCTGCATTAACACATATTTATTTGG
>CAZBVD010000555.1:0-1268 GCA_964495235.1 uncultured Dysgonomonadaceae bacterium
CAAGAGGAGTTACAGGAGTTATATACATATTAATTCTACTTTACGGAATACTATACAATAAATACTCTTTTATCATTATTTTTGGTCTTATTTTAGTGCTTGCACTCAACGAGTTTTATCGTTTGATAGAACAAAAAACACCTCACCTAATAAGTAAACTGTTCAACATTGTTTCGGGTATAATTATTTTCTTGAGCTCTTACCTGTTTCTAGATGAAAAAAGCATTTTAGCATTGCCCATAAGCGCATTGCTCTATCTGTTATCTCTCTTGGTATCAGCAGTTTTAATAGATCGCAAAGATATATTCAACACTATTATCTATTCGGCTTTTGGCCAATTATATATCACCCTTCCGTTTTGCTTATTACTACTTATATCATACGAATATAAAATGGTTAATACAATCTATCACTACGCATTTGTATTAGCTATTTTTGTTTTCATTTGGGTAAACGATACATTTGCTTTTGCATCGGGCATCACCATGGGCAAACACAAGTTGCTAGAACGCATATCGCCCAAGAAAACCATAGAAGGATTTGTAGGCGGCATCATTTTCACCATGTTGGCAGGAGTAGTATTTTCTTTTCTATTTACAGAATACAACATCTACTTTTGGGTTGGTTTTGCTTTAATAGCATCGCTATTTGCAACCCTTGGCGATTTGTTTGAGTCGCTTATCAAACGCACCTATAATGTAAAAGACTCTGGACAACTCATTCCCGGACATGGTGGCATACTAGATAGAATAGATAGCCTTCTGTTTGTTGTACCAGCAATATATGTGTACTTGCTCATTACAAACTCGTTTATGTAAGGCTGTCAATCTTGCATCTTAAAAAACACACTTAAAATTTGCGCGGTAGCCGGTGGGCTTGTTACCTTAAAATATAACTTGCATAGCAAACACAAGTTTGATACTACAGCCCTTAAAAGCACTCTTCACATCCCCATTACAATCATATACCACTCACTGCTAAACACTAAAGCCCACATTCATAAAAAAGTGATAACTAACCCGCATTAAGTAAGTATTTGAACCAATTTCTCTGCTTATTTTTTACTAACTTTGCAAATCAAGTAAAAAAAGCATCAAAGAGTCTGTATCTCTATGCCTTATTTGCTTATTCAATATAATGTAATTACATTATCAGTCTATAATGC
This sequence comes from uncultured Dysgonomonadaceae bacterium, assembly GCA_964495235.1. Classification (GTDB taxonomy): domain Bacteria; phylum Bacteroidota; class Bacteroidia; order Bacteroidales; family Dysgonomonadaceae; genus UBA2632. The sequence continues at coordinate 1,166 of CAZBVD010000555.1, forward strand.
TAAAAAGAAAAATAGAGTATGAGCGAAGAAAAATTTATATTAGATAAGAATGAGGTAAGAAACCTCATTCGAGATCGAAAAGCTATACAACTTCGCAGCCATC
>CAZBVD010000556.1:0-1262 GCA_964495235.1 uncultured Dysgonomonadaceae bacterium
CTGTTGCACGAAATGGCTAAGAGAGATGCCAAAAATGGTTTAGCTACCTTGTGTATTGGTGGCGGACAGGGCATAGCTTTGGTGGTTAAGAGGTAGAGGCGCAGGTTTGTAAGCTTATATCAAAACAGATAAATTGAAGAGATGCTGCATGGTTGTGTGGCGTCTCTTTTTTTTGTACCTCTCACTATATCGCGACCCTTACAAATATCGATGACCCAATTCTGTTAGGCTTCAATTTTAGGTGCCTGTTTAACTGCGCGCCCTCTATAATGGCCCTATAATATACATTGTAAACATTGTAATTACTAATGCCATAACTTATGGCCAGTTTCAATCGGCTGTTTTGTTGTTTTATGTGGTAAATAAGAGAAAACTGAAGGTGGTAACTAGGATTAAACCGAGAATATACATTTTTGCCCACATCTTTCTTTGTGTAGTAATCCCCTGATAGGTCATAAGTTAGTTTATCAACCGAAATGGGACTAAAGGGAATAGGCTCAAACTGAAAGTCTAGGTCTGCACCCAATCCAAAATCTTTCCAAGTGGGGCTATTCAACTTTAATCCAGCAATAGCATTCATGTTAACAATGTTGTCATCTATGTTATAAACAGCACTACTCTCAAATGGAGAATTGAATGTCTTGTTGATCTCTGCGTGCTGAAAATTTAATCCAACTGAGACTGCTAAATACGGGTTGAGAGCATGATTATATTTAAACGAAAGAATAAGAAGAAATCTCATCAAAATCATTTATCAGAAGCCCAGCATCACCTCCAAATCCATGTTCCTTTTGTGCAAACACCGATAAGCTTATTAGTGTTAATAGAAGAAGTTTGGCTCTGAAGAACAGGCGTTTGTTATTCATGTGTTGAGAGTGTTTAGTTGAGGAGCAAATATAGAGAGAGTATTCATAATTAAGCGATGTGTTAGCACACAATAAGGAAATAGATTTTGGCTTTCTTTTTTGAGGGACTATTATAATAATTCAAGTATTCAGGATATGTAAATCAATTAGAATAACACACTATGATACAATTGTAGAAAAGTGTATTGACAATGCAGCCTCTTAAGAGGTATTAGACAGAATAGGTGTTAAAGAAGAGTTTATAAAGGACTCCGTTGGCTACATTAGGGGCTTCCTTATTAGTTGATAAAATGTATTTCTTTTTCATCAAATCAGTAATCTGCAACAACTATTACTTCTGTATATTTTCAAAACATGATGCACTAATAGGTGTGTTGTTTAAAATACAATATAATG
>CAZBVD010000557.1:0-1259 GCA_964495235.1 uncultured Dysgonomonadaceae bacterium
GTGCTACCCGATGCAAAAATCAAGTTTAGGGATGTAACCATTGGAGCTGCCGTGACAACAGTTCTTTTCTTAGTTGGACAATATGCAATATCCATCTATTTAAGTACAAGCAAGATTGCCAGCTTATACGGAGCAGCGGCATCAGTACTTTTACTCTTGGTATGGGTCTATTATTCTGCCACAATCGTTTATATTGGTGCAGAGTTTACCAAAGCTTGGGCAAACGAACTGGGTAGCAAAATATATCCTGACGAGTATGCAGTATCCACTCGTACAATTGAAATACAAGAAGATGGGCCCATTAATAATGGTAATAAGCAAGAAATAGACAATTCAACGGATAAACCTCATCTCGGAGATGAGAATAACAATAACAGCAATAATTACTAACATTTTAAACTTAACTTTTTATGAAAAAAATAATCGGAGTAATACTCATTGTAGCAGCCCTTTTTCTAGGATATTTAGGTGTAAATCAAGTGCAAGAGAGTGCAAACTCAGTTGAAGTATTGGGCATAGAGCTAAGTGCAGAAGACAAAGGCGGTAAAGAAACAGGATATATTCAAATAGCTTTGGGCGTTGTAGCGTTAGTTGGCGGAATTTATCTTGTAAGCAAAAGAGATAAATAAAGCTACAGCCAACGATAATTCTCAATAAAACTTTCAAACAGATTCATTACACACTTATTGTGCAATGAATCTGTTCATTTTTTAAAAAGGATAGGGTATTCCCCGTTTACTAACATTGTTTTTATTATTTTTGTAATAGTATAGCACAATAATATTACAAACAGCGAATTAAATATATATGTTTCAAACAAATTGAAGCATTTCAAACATGGCAAAAAAGAAGAGAACAGTAACTAAAAAGAAAATTACCAAAGGAAGCAAATCAAAGAGAAATGCATTTATCAATTTCGTCAAAAGCGAGCGCACACATTTCTTATTTGGGGTTGTTATTGCTTTCATTGGCTTGTTTATCTTTCTCAGCATGATTTCGTTTCTCTTTACTGGAGAAGCAGATTTTAGCGAGGTAACAAACAAAACTTTCTTTGAGTTGGTAAATGATAAAAATGTGTCAGTGGACAACTGGACCAGTACAGGGGGTGCATTTATTGCTCAAAAGATGATTAACAATGGGTTTGGAATATTTTCTATTTTCATACCTGTGTTTGTAATACTCATGGGCCTTAAGTGGATGAAAGTATGGGAGGGCTCTCTTACCAAACATATTATATTTGCTTCGCTAACTATTATTTT
>CAZBVD010000558.1:0-1258 GCA_964495235.1 uncultured Dysgonomonadaceae bacterium
TGATAAATATTGATATTCCTAAGCATAGTGGTTTGTCAGTATATATTCCGCAAGATAATCTGCCAAGGCTGAATGAGGCTTATGAGGGAACGGATTGGTATAAGGCTACTGCAAGATTAAAAGATAATAGTTAAAAATTAAAAGTTGACTGGTGACCCTATTTAGGGAAGGTCATTCATTAACCATTAATAATTGACCATAAACCATTATATTAAGCGTTCATCATCACCGCCGCCACAAACCCAAACCAGTTTCCCGCCATGTGCACAATAATGGCAAATGCATTATTATTATACTTTTCTTGATAGTATCCTGCAATTAATCCGAGTACTGTTGTGAAAACAACTACCCTTAATATAAGCAATCCACTTGCTCCTGCAGTAATTAAAATTAAGTGAGCCAATCCAAAAGTAACAGCACTTATAATCACTGGAAGGCTAAGCGTTCTTTTAAAGATGGTTATCCCTTTTGCTTTTAATGCTTTTAGGATATTCATAAGAAAACCACGAAAAAGTAACTCCTCGGCAATGCTGGCATAAATAAATACAAACAGAAAGACTTGTATAGGTGATGAAGTTACTATTAGCGGGTGAGCTTCTTGGTTGCCATCCAAACCTCCAGTGATAGCTGCCATGGATATATTTACAACTATTGTTGCTAATAATCCAAAGAGTATAGGTTTGAATATAGTTTTCAGTTTTGGGATAGAGATTTTATAGTTTACCTGCTTTCTGAAAATATAGATCAAGGAAATTGAGAGTAACAACATTGTGGTATGTGTTACAAAAGAGTTAGGGACGAATGCATGATTTAAACGGAGCAGGCCTGCTACAATATTAGAAAGTGCAAACACTGCTATGGTTATCAGTAAACCATAAGTGACTTGTTTGTTGTTCATTTACTGTTTTTTATTGGGATATAAATATTTCTATGCCTTTTTAGCGACGCGATAAATCTTCGTCTCTACAAGTCGTAGAAAGCCAATCATTAATAACTGACAATTAATCATTGGTAATTAGATAGTTAGTCTACTCTATTATCCTTTTTCCCATCGCCAAAATCCGCAATATTCTTCACAGTTATTTCCATTCTTCTGCTGAGTGCTTCTTCTGTTTTGTAAGCAACATGAGGCGTTAAAACGACATTGTCCATTTTCAACAACCTATTATTGCTATCGATGGGTTCTCTTTCAAAGACATCTAACCCTGCTCCAGCAATCTCTTTCTGCTCTAATGCAGCAATCAAATCAGCTTCATTC
>CAZBVD010000559.1:0-1257 GCA_964495235.1 uncultured Dysgonomonadaceae bacterium
ATGCTAAAAATGATAACACAACAACTAAAGCGATAACTAAACCCACTGCAAAGGATAAATCTATATCTAAGAATGCCATCCCACATGCAGATAAGAATAAAACAGAAGCAACCCTGAAAACAACTAATAGTGAGGAGGGGCCAAACGATAAACCTTTTCAGAATAAGGATTTGAAGAGCGATGAGGATAAGGGAAAGAAGGAGGAAAAGGATACGTGATTTTGTTATCGATGCGTAGAGAAAACCCATGAATTTTCTCTACAATCACAACAGTCATTACCATCACGAAACAATGGCTGCATATTACTCTTTAACTAATTTATAATCGGGAAACGAAGCAAAAAGAATAATTTCACTAAAGTGACAATCCATAGGTAACAGAGTTTATCAAAGTGCTACAAAAGCACTCAAGTAAGCCACATAAGCTTATAAAATGCGAGAATACTCTAAACTTTATATTTACCTATGTTGTTTCATTATTGCGCAGTGCACACATTGACATATCATCAGTACTAAAAGACTATAAGATATATGCGCAAACACTTATAAATAGTTGAAACCATTGCTAACTACTACACTACTTTAAATTGATAAACAATGAGTATAAAAGTACAAGAGTTTGACAATTTTAAATGGATTGACCTTGAGAATCCAACTGAAAGTGAACTAAAATCTATTGCTTTCCCTTTTGATGTAGACGAAAATTACTTGGAGGATGCTCTTGAGTTGGGGCACTTACCTAAAATAGAGAGAACACCAGATTATCTGTTTGTTATACTTAGGGCTTACACTGGTACTGAGAGTGAAAAGGTTATAGGAGTTTCGCAGATAAGTAATAAAGTGGCTTTTTTCATCAATAAAAACACGCTGATTACTATTCATAGACCTTCTTTTAGTTTCATTGAAAACACGCCTAATAATTTTAAAAATCCTGATGAAGTTGTATTGTATTTGTTCAATGAGTTGCTGATGACTTATGATCAGCCTATACAAAACCAAGCTGATAAAATGGACGAGTTTGGTCAGAACATCTTCTTAAAAGGAGGTAATAGCCTGTCAGTAGAAAAGTTATACTTTGAAAAATCAAAGGCACGACTCATAAAGAAGATATTAATCATTACGCAAAGTGTGTTTGACCAACTTAGGGTAGATGATAATTTATCTTCTACTCTACAAGATTTAAAAGATACACTACTGCACCTTATCTTTAGAGCGCAAGAGGTAGTGGACGATGCTACTTCATTGTTGAATTCTCATA
>CAZBVD010000560.1:0-1252 GCA_964495235.1 uncultured Dysgonomonadaceae bacterium
GTTGACAGAGGTATTGCATTACATAAGATGATTAGACTTGTTACAATTTCTACCATAAATGGTGGATATCTAACCTTTATGGGCAATGAATTTGGACATCCCGAATGGATCGACTTCCCACGCGAAGGCAATGGCTGGTCATATAAGTACGCACGAAGACAGTGGAGTCTTAACGAAGATTTAAATTTAAAATACCACTATATGGGTGACTTTGACAAAGAAATGATTTCATTGATAAAGTCTAAAGACAACTTCCAGGACTTGCCAATAATAAAAATATGGGAAAAAAAAGCTGATAATATTTTGGCATATATGCGGGGAAATCTAATATTTGTTTACAACTTCAATCCCACTCAATCATTTACTGATTATGGTATGCTAGTTCCTGAAGGTGAATACAAGGTAGTTTTAAATACTGATGAGAAACGCTTTGGGGGTTTTGGTCTAACTAACGACGAAATACATCATTTCTCTCATTTCGATGAATTGTATAAAAAAGACAACAAGGGCTGGCTCAAACTCTATATCCCTGCACACACAGCAGTTGTTTTACAAAAAACAAACAAGCAAATAAACAAAACAAATAAATAAAGATGAATTTATATCCATTAAAATTCCACCCAATACTTAAAAATATTATTTGGGGTGGTGATGAAATAGCCAAATTCAAAAACCTCGAAAATGAGGAGGCAGATATAGGTGAAAGTTGGGAAATATCGGCAGTAGAAGATAATGAGTCAATCATTAAAAATGGTGATTTAGCTATGACTCCTCTTGATGCATTAATACATCGAGCAAAAGGGAAATTAGTAGGAAAGAAAGTCTTCGACAAATTTGCCAATAAATTCCCGCTCCTAGTTAAATTTATTGATGCTCGTGACGATTTGTCAATACAAGTACATCCAAATGATTTATTGGCCAAAGAAAGACACAACTCTTTTGGCAAGACTGAAGTATGGTATATTGTAAAAGCTGAACCAGGAGCTTTTATTTACTCAGGTTTTAAAGAAAAGATTACCCCAGAGCAATATGTAGAAAAAGTAGCAAACAACACATTTACTGATACACTCAAGAAGCAATATGTGCAAGAGGGTGATGTATACTTCATCCCAGCAGGTCGTGTACACGCTATCGGACGAGGATGCTTTGTTGCAGAAATACAGCAAACTTCTAATATAACTTATAGGATATATGATTACAATAGAAAAGACGAAAATGGCAATACAAGAGAGTTGCATACAGAATTAGCCAA
>CAZBVD010000561.1:0-1251 GCA_964495235.1 uncultured Dysgonomonadaceae bacterium
GTTGTAGAAAACAATTGACTCAAAGACATTGTCAAAGTATTCTCTAGTTCTGCTTCTACTTTACCATAGTTTGTAAAATACTTTAAACGTGATTTCCATGAAACATACTTGGTGAAATCATAGGTCATATTTGATGTTAACGTAGATCCTTTATCAAATAGAGATTTATCTCCCTCAGGAATACCATATCGTTTTCTATCCACCTCACTATTTCCTACATAACGGTAGTTTACAGACAGTGGCGAAACAGATACTGCTAAACTCACCTTTCTGTTTCTCACAGACTTAGATGATTTCTCTAAGTTGTATTTCATACCAATACCAGCATTCACGTATAAAGGAGATAAGAACGCAGAACGCAACTCATTATCATTTGCTTTATAACTTTTAAACAGCTGGGTTTTAGCTTCCAGGTTTGTAGAGTATGACCATGATTTTATGAAAGCATCTAAGCCAAAATCGCCATAATAGCGTATCATATCATCTCCAATTCTATAACTTCGGAGCGTATCGTCTGGTGCATTATAAATAGATAAACGCCACTCAATTCTATTATTAAATTTAACTTTATCCTTCTCGTAATTTACATTAAAGACATGGTTGCTATTTATATTTAAATTGCTTGTTCCTCCTCTATGCCAGTTTGGAGAGAAATAGTTTTGCGAGAATTGCAACGAATGCTCACCCGTTTTAACCCAGTAAATACGACCAATCTCAACCCCTTCAATATCTGGCTTCTCAAGCGAGTAGCTTGTCTCTGACGAAAGAAGCTGTTTGAAAGGGTCAAACTTCTCTCTCACATCCCTATCTGAAGCGGTTTGTTGTTTCCCACTTAGTTTAGACGTAGACAGTTTAATATCTGAGGGATGCTCAATAAAATAACTCCTTCTAACCTTATCAGTAAAAGCTTGTTTTTCTAAAAGAGAACTAAAGGTTTTGTCTGATGAAATAAGAACCCCTTTAAATTTATCTTCCTTCTTACTATAGAAATACATTGAATCGGGATCCTCAATTCTACCAGTAAACACAACTGGTATAAAAAGAGGGTTATACAACATTGTATCTCGGAAACTCATAGAGCTAAGATATAGCTCATAAGGAAATTGTTGACTGGGTAATTCAATTGTTCCGTTTTCTTTCCTATTATAAAGAGAGTCTAAAGATGTTGTTATTATCTTTGGAGTAGAACTTAGTCTATTATTTGGATGCTCTACAATTCTATCTACTTTTAGAGAGTCAGAAGTAACAGAA
>CAZBVD010000562.1:0-1250 GCA_964495235.1 uncultured Dysgonomonadaceae bacterium
GGGGCTTGTTCGATTAAGTGTTTTATAAATCGTTCGATACTACCTAGAAAGGCTTCCTGCGTGAGTTTATTTTCTCTAATTCTCTTTAGGTGTTTTTCCCAATCGGCTGTCAATTCTGCGTTTGTTATTTCATTTCCTTCAAGCGTTTCACATAATACATTTCCTTTATCAGTTACCATGATGTTTTTGCCTTTTAAGTTGATGTATTTTTGATATTTTAGGGTGTCAATAACATTTGCTCTTGTCGCTTCTGTACCAATACCTTCAATTTCTTTTAGAATATCTTGATCTTCTTCTTTTTCTAAATCTCTACCAACATTTTTCATGGCTGTTATTAAAGTACCTTCTGTATAGTATTTGGGTGGTGTTGTCTTACCTTCCTTATGTTTTGGTTCGCTACTTACAGTATTACCTTTAGCTAAATTAGGTAAGGGTGTATCTTCATTTTTCTTGTTGTCTTTTAATAACCGTTTAAAGCCTAGTTCTTTTTCGATTTTACCTGTTGTTTTAAACTCGATACTATTTACGTTCGTTATGATTGTAGTTTCATCATAAACATAAGGTTTTTCAAAAATCGCTAACGTTCTATAAAGAATAGCTGTATAAACATTTCGTTCTTTTTCAGTTAATTTTGATAGATCTGCTACTGTTTTTGTGGGTATGATTGCATAATGTTCTTCAACTTTTTTACTGTTTACATATCGCTTATTTTCTTCAAGTTGTGGTTCTTCTATTTTTTCATTGATTAAAGATAAATATTTTTCTAGATTTTCTTTTAAATAACTAAATTCGGGTGTTCCAATATAATTGCTGTCTGTTCTTGGGTAACTTACAATTTTTTTCTCGTATAAACCTTGCATGATTTTTAAGGTTTCACTCGCACCATAAGAATATTTTTTGTTCATATCAGATTGCAGGTCTGATAAGCTGTAAAGTTTTGGGGCATAGGTTTTCTTTTCTTCGGTAATGAACTCTTGTATCGTTCCTTCTTCATTTAATTTGTATTTTTCTATAAAGCTATCAAGGGCTGCTAAACTGTCAAATCGTTTAGCATACTTTCCTTGATAGTTTCCTTTCTCATGAGAGAAGTTTGAATACAATTCAAAGAATGGGGTGCTAACAAAATTTTCGATTTCTTTATTTCTTTTATAAATTAATTGAAGGGTAGGGGTCTGTACTCGTCCAATTGAGAAAGCACCTTTCATACCGTTCTTCTGCATGTAGATTGTATAAAGTCTTGATAGGTTCAT
>CAZBVD010000563.1:0-1250 GCA_964495235.1 uncultured Dysgonomonadaceae bacterium
TCCGTAGGAGTATCATCTTTGTAGTAATATTAGCAGGAAGGGGCAAGAGAACTCCGTCAGGAGTGGTACTATTTTAATTGTCAAATGAATAGAAGACAAACAAGAAGTGGTTAAACATGAATAGCCATGGGTGTAAACCCATGGAATCAAAGAGCCATATACCGTAAAAATCCTGGAGGGGTTTAATGTTAAATAATAAAACTTTCTACAATGTGTCCGATACCGAACACCCACTGTTCATTATTGGACACTTCTATTTTAAGATGCTTTTGATTATAAGGTAGTTACAATCGTGGCATATGATTTGCATATAACATATCAAGCATCTTTATTACGTTTATGACAATTCACATACCTTTCTTGAAATGTAACAATGTAACTTCGGCCTAGTTAACATTGTTTAGTGAATCGGGGGGGGTGATTTAACTATTATGTATATGTTTGATGCCTAAATGAAATTACAAACTATCTAAAAACGATTTTATTATGAAAAAACTATTTACAATTCTAACGCTTTTCTGTTGTTTTACTATTGCTACACAGGCCCAGAGCAAAATTGGTACTTATGGACTACAAGTAGAAACAGGTTATGCCTTTACTTTATCCGACGGCTATCCCGAATATGATCATCAAGCATTTAATATTGCTGTTTCACCAGGTTATCATGTTACTGATAAATTATTTGCTGGCGTTGGTGTGGCTTTATATAATTACTCTTATTCCAAATCCAACATTGGAGGTTATGGTGCAGAAGTTCCATTAGAAGTTAATAGCAAATTCATATCCGTTCCTATATATGCACATGGAATGTGGAAATTCGGGAGAGCAGGTAATCCTGGATTGTATGTTTCGCTAAAAGCAGGCTACGGAATTATATCTAAAACTATGAACCCAATTACAGGTCAGGGTGCAACTGATGATATTATGTATGACTATTCTGGCGGTTTATATTTATCTCCTTCTTTAGGTTATAGGTATCCTATCAACGATAAACATGCCATCTCATTGTCTGTTTCTTATGATCATCAGGACTACAAAACCACATTCAAAGCAGATAAAAGAGACTACAAGAACAAAGAGACAAATTCGACCATTGGAGTGAAAGTAGGTTGGGCATTCTAATTCCAGCACCAATTATAAAGCGACTGCTAATCTTCATTCTTTATGAAAAAACCATTCCTCCTCTGCCTCCTATTGTTTACAATGGTTGTACAGGCTTTTGCAAAACGCTACACCGTAAGCGGATACAT
>CAZBVD010000564.1:0-1241 GCA_964495235.1 uncultured Dysgonomonadaceae bacterium
ATTTGTATGGTACAGCTAGAGCCATGTCTATGGGAGGAGCTTTTGGAGCATTAGGAGGTGACCTTACAGGTATATCTATAAATCCGGCAGGAATTGCGGTATATAGAAGTTCTGAAGTTGCAGCAACTGCAGTTTTTCAGAGTGAAAAGTTTAAAGCTGGAAACATTAGTAAAAACAAGAACAACTTTAATCTTCACAACTTAGGTTTTGTGGGTTATTTTCCAACAAGAAATGAAATAATTCCTCTAGTGAACTTTGGTTTCTCTTACAATAAAGTGAAATCGTTTGATAGAGAGATTGGTGCTGTTGGAATGAACAGAGGAAGCTCTCTTACCGATTATATGGCTCATATATCTAGAGAAGCTTATGGTGGAATAGGGGTTGACCCAACCGAAATGGGGTTTGGCACTGATCCTTGGTTAACAATATTGGGATATGATTCTTATTTAATAAATGATTTTCCGTATAATATAGATGGCGAACCAAACTTAACTGGATATGACTATGAGTCTTTACTAAGCGAAGGTGAAAAAGTGAAAAACTCATTGTATCTATCTGAAAGAGGAGCTATTGATGTGTATGATTTTACTGTGGGTACTTCTATCAATAATGTGTTTAATGTAGGGATTTCTTTATCTGTAACCGATATGTATTACGACGTATATACAGAAAACAGAGAAGATTTGCCTTTAGGCAATAACAATTTTAATTTAACCAATATACTTGAAACAGAGGGAAGTGGAGTGGGAGTGAAGCTAGGAGTAATTTATCGTCCTACTAATGAACTACGCCTTGGTCTTTCGTACCACTCACCAACTTGGTATAATATGACCGATATATATGCAGCTTATATAGATCATAATGTTGCAGATTATGTTCACGAAGATGATCTTGCAGGTTATAAACCTACTAGAGTAGACTCAAGAGCTGATGATAGAGGCTATTTTGCACATGATTATAAATTTAAAACACCAGACAAGTGGACTGCAAGTGCAGCTCTTGTTTTAGGAAGAGATATGATAGTTAGCGTTGATTATGAGTTGACAAACTATGGTAACATGAAATACTCAGAGGCATCAGGTTATAATGTTAGACGCGAAGATTCATATGACGAGAATGCTAATATTTTTATTAAAGATGACTTTAAGGCTAGTTCAACTGTTCGCACAGGATTGGAATATAGATTTACACCTCAGTTTTCGGGACGTTTAGGATATGCATGGATGCAAAATCCATATGAA
>CAZBVD010000565.1:0-1240 GCA_964495235.1 uncultured Dysgonomonadaceae bacterium
AAGGAATTGCCTCAGGAAAATTTACACTCAAACTTTGTGGTTCGGGTGGAGGTGGATTTATTTTAGGGTTCACTCGCCATTACAGCGAAGTGAAAAAACTGTTTACGGAGAAAAAGATGGAGGTGATTCCGGTGTATCAGTATGAGAAGAATTAAAAATATTAGCTGAAATTAAAGGAGTAGATTGGGGAGACCTGGGCTACTTCAAAATCTATTCTAAAAAACATATTAAAGCTTGAAACTCATCCCCAACCCACCAATAAAACATATCCATCCCTTTTACTCCTCCATTGAAATTGCTCCCCTACTACATCCAGCATTAGAATATGCACCTTTGTATAACCTGACAAACCAATTACTCACTGAATTTAGGAGCATAATTAATAGACGGGCGCTGTTTAACAAACGAAAAGCTGAAAAGAGTGATAATGAAAAGAGTGAATCTATAGAAGTAGAGACTACAACCCAGTTAGCAGAGCCTACAGAAACGATGTTAGAGGTATATACCGAAGAGGTGAACACAAATGTAATTGAGCTTAAACCGCAAGAACAGATAAGAGCAGTTGCCATGCCTTTTGAAATCGCGCAACTGCGGTTTGTTTATGATAATGATGGCTGATGAAAGTAGATTCTCAAGCTCACTCCCTTTATAAGGCTATACTATGGATGCAAGACTAGAATCTTATTCTGGTTTGTCATATATTTTATGGAATAAAGACCTTAGAACAAAACCTGCAATCAGCAATCCAATACCCGATATAATCACATTTAAAGGTAATGATACAGACATTGCCAAACATCCAATTAAGCCAAGAACAGGAACGATTCTACCATACATTCTGTCTTTTTTGGGCTGTCTTAATGCCGCTATATTTGTGATACTATAATAGAGTAGAATAGTAAAGGTGGCAGAACGAACAATAAACTCGAATGTGCCAACAACGGTAAGTAGCAAAATAATAACTCCTGTGATGAGAATACCTATGTGTGGCACACGATATTGCTTGTGTATGGTCTGGAATATAGGCGGCAAGTCTTTTCTTCTACCCATTGCCAACATTACCCTGCTTACACCTAAAATCTGACTCAACAGCACACCCAACATGGCAGTAGATGCACCAATTGTTACAATAGTACTAATGGCAGGAGTGCTCAAAGCGTCTGCTACAACTTGCAAAGGAGATTTGCTGTTTGCCATACTATCTGTTCCTATAACACCTATTGCAACTATAGAAATAGCA
>CAZBVD010000566.1:0-1231 GCA_964495235.1 uncultured Dysgonomonadaceae bacterium
TATTTTCCATTTTCATGGCTTCCAACACCATTATTGTATCTCCTTTTTTCACAGCATCGCCAACTTTTACTTTAATGTCAAGAATTACGCCAGGAAGAGGCGAGTTCACAGCATTACTGCCCTTGCTAACTTTTGGTGGTGTTACTGTTGGTCTTGGAGTGGCACTTGTAGAATCGGATGACGATTGCGTTACTCTTTGAATTCGTGATATAGGCTTACTGTCTTTCTGTTCTAACTCCACTTTATACGGTGTGCCGTTTACCTCTAATTCCACAGATTCCTTATCTGAGTTTTGCACTACCACTTTATAGGGAGAGCCATTGATTTTATATTTAAATATTTTCATAGGAATTATGTTATTTCTTTATTTTTTCTTTTTATTCTAATGTTTGTAGTATGAGATGTTATATATGAGATGTTATAGTTAAAAGGTAATTTATATTTTTACCTTTTGGGTATTTGTCTCAAACCATATATTTTGGAACTCCAAGGCGAATATGTTCTTTTCACCTCATCAATAGTCAAAATAGTTGACTCTATATCGTGAACATCTTGGTTCATTTCGTAAATAGCCGCTGAGATAGCCGCTAACACTTCGCCCGACAATTCATGATCATCTTTAACTACAATCTTGCCACTCTCTATTGCTTTTCGTTTTGTAAACCACTTAGCAATATTTCCAGTTACATTAAAAGCAACAAAGAGAATAAATAGTCCCAAAAACACTACAAACATAGAGGTCACGGTCATTAAACCTCCCCATGGGTCGTTTTCTTTAAGTGCTAAAATTTTTGGGTTTTCACCCTCCACAAAGTTGTTGCTGTTGGGTGTAACATTAGGTAATACTTTAGCTAGATGTCCTGTTTTGTCATTCTTTATACCGTCTTTCTCGTAACCATAGCTTTGGTTAGGAAGCATTCCGGCCGGAATAGTTAGTTCGTCAATTAGGGTTTCACCATCAGCTTCATATAAAGCAATGTAGTTTTCTTTAGTTGGGTCTAGTTCAAAGTTCAAATGGAATGTTCCATTCGAAGGTTTGTTGTCTGCCCAAAAAACTACCTGTTGTTGAGGTGCTACTTCCGTTCTTCTGTCACCACGTGGCACAGCATACTTTTTTGGATTGTTGTGGTCGTTGGTAATGAAAATACTCGACAACTCCATTGTTCTTGTAGTGTTGTTGTAAATTTCAATCCAACCATGCTTTTCTCCAAAATCGTTGGTGTAACCATCT
>CAZBVD010000567.1:0-1230 GCA_964495235.1 uncultured Dysgonomonadaceae bacterium
TTACACAGTCATTATCTCTTACTACAAAGATTTCATCCCTACGGGATTGGTGTGTAGTAACTTAAGAGAGATGCTGGTGAAGAAGTAGTGGGGCAAGCCAATAAAAACTGGGTGGGCCTCAGAATGACAGTGGTAGTTGGCCATACATGGCTGAATGCAATTAGCCCCTACAACCTTATAATTCAACAATCTAACTTTCAACTCTCAAACACAAACCCATGCACCCAATTTGTAAAGAGCAAGCGAGCATGGCTTCGCCACACAACATTGGGCGGTAGTTGTGGATTATTGTTTTGGTAATAGTTAAAAGGAACATCCACTGTTGTCAATCCCTTTTTCATATCCCTTATATACTCATTGTGCAAAGCCTGTGGTGCATACTCGGAGTGGCCTGTAATGTAAAACTCTTTTCGGTCTTCAGCAGCAACTATATATACCCCAGCTTGGTCAGACTCAGATAGAATAGAGAGTTCATCGTGTTTCAGAATATCTTCTTTGTAGAGCGTTGTGTGACGGCTGTGTGGCACATAAAAGCTATCGTCGAACCCTCTCAATAGAGCGTTGCCTGGCTTGCACACTGTGTGTGGGTATATGCCAAAGAGCTTCTTGCTCAACTCATACTTGGGCACTCCATAGAAGTGATAGAGGGCAGCTTGTGCACCCCAACATATATATAAAGTGGAGCGAACATTGGTGCGAGCCCAATTAAAAATATGAGTCAATTCTGTCCAATAGTTCACCTTCTCAAATGCCATCAACTCTACAGGAGCACCCGTTACAATAAAACCATCGTATCTATTGTTTCTGATAGCCGAAAATGGTTTGTAAAACTCTTGCAAGTGTTCCACAGGAGTGTTTTTGGGTGAGTGGCCCTCTATATTCACAAAATCTATATGAATATTCAATGGGCTATTGCTCAATACACGCAGTATATCGGCCTCTGTTGTTATCTTCAAGGGCATCAAGTTTAGCACAGCAATAGTAAGCTGCGCTTTTGTGTTTGCATTGGCAGCAATAAAACCTGATACATCTGTCTGCTCCTTTGCAAGTAGCTCAAGAGCAGGAAAATTGTGGGGAATATTTATTAGCATTTCGCCTTAGATTAATTGGGGGTAGCGTTACTTCCTTGGTTTACGTTTTTTTCCTTTTTTACTTGTGTTGGGTCTTTTCTTTTGCACACTCCATCCAAATTTACCAATATGATTGGTAAGCTCGTAGTAGTTTCCGTGA
>CAZBVD010000568.1:0-1224 GCA_964495235.1 uncultured Dysgonomonadaceae bacterium
GAACTTGCACCCATCATACTATTTGCTTACAACAGACCAAAGCATGTAAAGCAAACATTGGAAGCACTACAGAAAAACAAGTTGAGCGAGCAGAGCGAACTGTTCATATTTTCGGATGGTGGCAAAGATTTCGAAGATGAAAAACTTGTTGAAGAAACACGCAAGATACTAGACAATACAACAGGTTTTAAAAAGGTGACCGTTTATAAACGACCCGTAAACTTTGGATTGGCAGCCAATGTTATAGATGGAGTAACAACCATTGTTGAAAAATACGGAAAAGTGATTGTATTGGAAGACGATTTGATTACTGCATCGTCTTTTCTCACATTTATGAACAAAGCACTCAATATGTATGAGGATGTTGATGAAGTGGCGCACATTCACTCTTTTTGCTATGCTGGTTTGAATCTGCCCGACACATTCTTTATAAAATGGGTGGGTAGCACAGGATGGGCTACATGGCGCGATTCATGGAAGTTATTCAGGCCTAATGGTGAAAAGCTATTGGCTGAGATAAATGAGAAGAAACTATCTAAGGCCTTCGATTTTAACGGAAAATATCCATATACCCGCATGCTAAAGCGGCAAATAGAGGGCAAAAACAACTCATGGGCTATTCGTTGGAATGCATCGCTATTCCTCAGCAATAAACTATCGCTAAATACAGGAAAATCGCTTATCCACAACATTGGCTTTGACGGAAGTGGCGAGCATAGTGGCTCGCAAGACTTCTACAATATGGGCCTGCACAACAATGAGTTGAAACTTACAAAACCTGAAACAATAGAAGAGAGCGCAGATGCCCGCAGACAATTTGAGGAGTTTTATAAAAGAACTAATTCTTTTTGGGCAAAAGTGAAACGAAGACTTCAAAGAATGTCAAAAGGCGACTTTTCATAACTCCTACTTATAGAGTATATACAACATGAATGTTTTA
Organism: uncultured Dysgonomonadaceae bacterium; assembly: GCA_964495235.1. Taxonomy (GTDB): domain Bacteria; phylum Bacteroidota; class Bacteroidia; order Bacteroidales; family Dysgonomonadaceae; genus UBA2632. The sequence goes on from CAZBVD010000568.1 coordinate 941, forward strand.
ATCATAAGCACACACGACCAACAAGGAGGAGCTGCTATAGCAGCTTACAGACTATTGGATGCACTAAACAAAAATGGTGTTGATGCGAGCATGTTGACAATTGATAAGAAATCTGACAATTCCAATGTAATAGAAGTAGGCAAGAAGCTACTCAACAAAATTCGATTTACATCAGAAAGAGGTGCTATATTCATTCAGAACAACTTTTCTAAAAAGAACCTATTCGATATATCTATTGCAAACACAGGTGTTTCGATAACCAACCATCCTGCATTTAAAAGAGC
>CAZBVD010000569.1:0-1212 GCA_964495235.1 uncultured Dysgonomonadaceae bacterium
TATATGTAATGGAAGTAATTTCGGGAGGTCCATCACAGAAAGTTGGCATTATGCCGGGCGATAAAATTATCTATGTAAACGACACTTTAATTGCTGGTCAGAAACTAACAAACAGAGATATCATTTCTAAGCTAAGAGGAAAGAAAGGAACAACAGCAACAGTAAAAATACTACGTAAAGGTGTAGATGGCCTCACAGAGTTTAGAATAATACGCGACAAAATACCTATATACAGTATAGACGCATCGTACATGGTAAATAATAATACTGGGTATATCCGTTTAAGTAGATTTGGTTTAACTTCTTATAAAGAGTTTCACGAAGCTCTGGTGAGCTTAAAGACAAAAGGTATGAACAACCTTATTGTTGACCTCACAGGCAACGGCGGAGGTATATTGAATGCTTCTACAGACATTGCAGATGAGTTTCTAGACAAAGGTAAACTATTGGTCTACACAGAAGGCAAAAATCAACCTCGGGTAACATTAAACTCATCTTCTAAAGGAGAATTTAAAACAGGTAAATTGGTTGTATTGGTTGACGAAGGGTCTGCATCGGCTAGCGAAATTCTTTCGGGTGCTATACAAGATTGGGATCGTGGTGTAATAGTAGGTCGTCGTACATTTGGCAAAGGATTGGTTCAGCGCCAACTTCCTCTTACAGACGGAACAATGATTAGACTAACTGTTGCACGCTACTACACCCCAACTGGTAGAGGAATACAAAAGCCATACAATGGTGGAGATAACGAAGCATATAACTTAGATTTTATCAACCGCTTCAACCATGGTGAAATGGTGAATGCTGATAGCATTCAGTTTCCCGATTCGCTTAAGTATGCTACACTTGTAAACAAACGTACTGTATATGGTGGAGGTGGCATTATGCCAGACGTGTTTGTGCCAATTGACACAACAGTTGCTTCATCACTACACCGTCAGTTGATTGCAAAAGGTATTCTAAACAGATTAACCATTCAAGAAGTAGACAACAATCGCAAGCAACTGCTACGCACCTACCCTACTATTAAATCTTTCAAAAACAAATACACTATTTCATCTGAAATAGTTGAAAAAATGAAGGATAAAGCACAACAAGAAGATATAGAGTGGGACGATAAAGATTATGCAAAGTCTGAGAAATTAATTCTTACTCAAATGAAAGCGCTTATTGCAAGAGACTTGTATGATTCATCTGCTTTTTACAGAATTA
>CAZBVD010000570.1:0-1199 GCA_964495235.1 uncultured Dysgonomonadaceae bacterium
GGTCATCGTCGCACATATATTGGTGCTATGCCAGGTAAGATTATTCAAAACATACAAAAATCAGGGTCATCAAATCCTGTATTTGTACTAGACGAAATAGATAAAATTGGTTCTGACTTTAAAGGAGACCCATCCTCAGCACTGCTTGAGGTATTGGATCCAGAGCAAAACGACTCGTTCCTTGACAACTACCTTTCTATCAACTTCGACTTGTCGAAAGTCCTATTTGTTGCTACAGCTAACAATTTGAACTCTATTTCTCAACCACTACTCGATAGAATGGAGTTGATAGATGTTGGAGGCTACATTTTAGAGGAAAAAGTGGAAATAGCCAAACGTCATTTACTCCCTAAAGAGTTAGACAATCATGGCATCAAAAGATCTCAGTTTACAATACCCAATCAGACTTTAGCTAAAATCATAGAAAGCTATACAAGAGAATCGGGTGTAAGAGAACTAAACAAACAGATTGCTAAAATATTACGAAAGGTAGCCAGAAGAATAGCTGGGGAAGATGAGTATCCTAAGTCTTTAAAAATAGAAGACCTACACGAATATCTGGGAGTAGAAGAATACAGCAAAGATAAATATCAAGGCAATGAATACGCGGGTGTAGTTACAGGTTTGGCTTGGACTTCGGTTGGAGGCGAGATCCTGCTAGTTGAAACTTCGCTAAGTCGTGGCAAAGGAGAGAAACTAACCTTAACCGGAAACTTGGGAGATGTAATGAAAGAGTCTGCCATGTTGGCAAAAGAGTACTTACAATCAAACGCAGAGGACCTAGAAATTAATCCAGATATATTCCAATACTGGAATATTCATCTCCATGTACCAGAAGGTGCTATTCCAAAGGATGGACCTTCGGCAGGAATCACAATGATCACCTCAATGGTGTCGGCACTCACACAACGAAAAGTTAAAAGCAATCTTGCTATGACTGGTGAGATAACTTTGAGAGGAAAAGTACTTCCTGTTGGAGGCATTCGTGAAAAAATTCTTGCAGCAAAACGTGCAGGTATAAAAGAAATAATACTCTGCGATGAGAATAAAAAAAATGTAGGTGAGATAAAAGACAGTTATCTAAAAGGGTTGAAGTTTCATTATGTAAAAGACATAAAAGACGTTTTGGAAATTGCTCTACTGAAACAAAAGGTGAAGAATCCAAGAAAATTCACAATACCTAAAAAGAAGAGCTAATA
>CAZBVD010000571.1:0-1198 GCA_964495235.1 uncultured Dysgonomonadaceae bacterium
GTATGCCCATAAAATTCATTGGATTGATAAGGATATAGGCAAATACAACTGCCGACACAGCTCCCGATGCACCTAGCCCTTTATAATAGTAGTTGTCTTTTTGTTTTAAATATGTAGGCAGTATCGAAAAAACCAAACCTCCTATATATAGCATTATGAAGGCTACAGAACCGCTAGTGAAACCTAGAAATACTTTGAAGTAACCTTCTATTGAACTACCAAAAAGATAAAAAGTGAACATGTTGAAGAGCAAATGCGTAAAATCGGCATGGAGCACTCCATAGGTAAGCAATCTGTACCACTGGCCATCTCTCACTTCGGCAGGCTGAAAGATAAGCTTGTCGGCCAGGCTATGATCTCTAAATGCTTGGTAAGAAATGATAGATGTGATAATTATAATAGAGATGGTTATCATAAAAATGTTTTTAATGTGTAAACTTAATTCGCAAAGATAATAAAAAATGGGCAGGTATGATTGTCTGTTTATAATTCATTCTCTTTACAATTAATTTGTGAGGAAAGTCATATGAGTATAAGTCATAGGTTTAGAGAGTGTAGAGTAATTATATTCTTCCGAGTGGAAGAGATATCTATTCATCTATTGAATTTGCTTTTTTCTGATACAGATAAAATATCTACACCAATATAAATGAAAAAACGCCCTTAATAAGACGTTTCTTCATTTATTTACTACTCGTAATTAGTTCTCAGCAAATTCAAAAATAGCATCCAACTCTTCAGAGTAATATATTTTTGGCCCAAGGGCATAGGCCACATCGTTCATCACAATAATAGGACTTTCGCCAAATCTCTCCATAAAAATATTGTGCAAACAGTATATATGTACCATTTGTGCATGCACCCCAAAAATGTTTTTCTCTCTGTTGTAAGATTCAACTAACTCCTTATTACTTTTGGATAGGAGTATGTCTCTAAATTCTTGTCTTTGTTGTTTGTCAGAATCGCTAGGGATGTAGATTCCTGCCCGTGTGCCGGGTCTTTGAGTTTTGTTTCTCATAATTTTTCCTTTTAATTGATTAGGCACATCGTTAAACCACCTTCGCATGACTGCAGGTTGGCAGCACCATTTTGGTGCTTCTTGATGTAAGAATACTACAAATGTAAATAAATGTTTTTGACAATCCAAATAAATATGTGTTAATGCAGCTTGATAATATGCCTGAATCAGCAACACTCA
>CAZBVD010000572.1:0-1198 GCA_964495235.1 uncultured Dysgonomonadaceae bacterium
GTGATGCTATGAATATTGACCTTACTCAATCACATGATGTACTTGGTGTATATCACAGCATTGACTATTCAAGGATTCGCAAACAATATACTGATGATGGCACTAAATATTGTTTTGATGTTTTAGATGGAAAAATAAAAACAGGTTATTTAATTAAATTAGCTTGTTTCCGTCATTTACAAGATCTTAAGAGGCAAGGCGAACATAATTTTCCTTATCATTATTCAATAAGTGAAGCTAATAATTTGTTAAAATTTGCAAGCGTCTGTCCAGATGTAGACACCGGTGAACCAGCAGAACTAATGGATTGGCAGAAATTTATTTTCTCTCAGCTAATAGGATGGAGAAATAATGAAGGTGGCAAGCGTTTTAGTCGCGCTATTGTCTCAATTTCACGGGGGCAAGGTAAGACCTTTTTAATGGCAATATTGATGTGCTATTCCTATCTAATCGAGTCACTAGGGCTTTCAAATCAAGATTATTTGGTAACATCGATTAATTTTAAGCAAACCAATAAAATCTTTGGCTATATTAAATCAATGATGCGAAAAGTATCTTCAATTGAACCTTTTAAACAACTAGCTAAGGAAACAGATTTGCACTTGCAAAACGATCAAATCATCGAAAAGAAAACCAACAATATATTGCGTGCTATATCTCATGAATCTGGTCAATATGATTAGCAAGGCTCATTTCACTTTACAACCGCAATTTTTGACGAAATTGGTGAAGTAGCAAGTCGTGAGAAAATTAGCAAAATTATTTCTGGACAAGTTAAGGTAAAAAATCGACAGTTTATTCAAATTTCTACTGCTTATCCAGATCCTTCTGTTCCATATCATGAAGATGAAAAGATGATCGAAGAACTGATGGAGAAAGATAGCGATCGTGATGGAGACACTTATCTAGGATTGATATGGAGTCAGGACAGTTTAGATGAAACATTCAAGCCTGACACTTGGATAAAAAGCAATCCGTTGTTGGGGCTAAAAAGCCAAAGGGAAGTTTTAATGCAAGGATTACGTGACAAGCGTGATTCAGATATGCTTGCCGGAACTGTAGATGATTTCCAAAATAAGAATCTTAACCTTTGGCTGCAAGAAGCTACTAATAGCTATTTGAAACTATCTGATATTGAACGGGCAATTATTCCAAGCTTCGATATTCGTGGTCGCGACGTTTACATTGGTTTCGACTA
>CAZBVD010000573.1:0-1196 GCA_964495235.1 uncultured Dysgonomonadaceae bacterium
AAATAAAGATTGTCGGCTTCTATTATTTCTGATCTATTACAAATCTCTTCGGGTATGTCGCCATGGAATATAGTGTCTATTCTATCGTTTTTTATAAGAACAGACCCTTTTGTGGAAGTTCCCTCGTTGATAATAGTGGCATTACGTATTAGTAGCATGGTAATATGAATTAAATCGGTAAAGAGTTAATTTATCTAATGAGATTAAAAAATGGTGTCTACTACTATGAGTTAAGTTTGGGATAAGGTTCTTTTCTAGGTTTTATTTTACCTGTAATCTTATTCCATCTTAAGCTCATAACACCAAAAAATGCTTCACCAAATATACCTGAGCTCATTTTAGATGTACCAAGCTGGCGATTCACAAACACTACGTTCACCTCTTTAATCTTGAATCCTAATACATGAGCTTTATATTTCATCTCTATTTGAAAGGCATAGCCTTTAAATTGGATGTTATCTAAATCGATAGTTTCAAGCACCTTACGCCTGTAGCATTTAAAGCCAGCTGTGCTGTCATGAACTTTAAGGCGGGTAATAAAGCGTACATACTTAGATGCAAAATAAGACATCAACACCCTGCCCATGGGCCAGTTGACAACATTCACACCTTTACAATAGCGAGAGCCTATGGCTAAATCGTATCCTTCGGTACTGCATGCGCTATAGAGACGAAGAAGATCATCGGGGTTGTGCGAAAAATCTGCATCCATTTCAAACACATATTCATAATCGCGCGCCAGCGCCCATTTAAAACCGTGTATATAGGCAGTTCCTAAACCAAGCTTGCCTTTTCTCTCCTCTATAAAGAGTTGAGAGGGGAATTCTTTCATCAGGTTGCGAACAATACTAGCCGTGCCATCAGGAGAGGCATCGTCAACTATGAGAATATTAAACTTCTTGGGTAAAGAAAAAACTGTACGAATAATGTTTTCAATATTCTCTTTTTCATTATACGTAGGAATGATTACAATACTATCTGCCATATTTTTTTTATTAATAGGCAAATTTACAATATTAAAGAGAAAGAAAAAAACGTTTGGCTATGATATTGCTAATAGTGCATATTACAACCACTCTTGGAGTATGCCTTTTGCGATAAAAAGAATAAAACCACACTAATTTCAAACTTTGTTGTTATATTATTTGGAAAGTCCAAACTACTTTCCTATCTTTGCACTCTCAATTAAGAGAAAA
>CAZBVD010000574.1:0-1193 GCA_964495235.1 uncultured Dysgonomonadaceae bacterium
AAATATAATGGAAAAATCCGATTCCAATATATATGAAAACTAAGCTTATTAGAAAAAAAGGAAAACTAATGAAAGTCTTCCTTTTCTAACTATTTCCACTTAATTTCATTCTATTTTGTATCCATTCCTTTTCTTATTTCCTCAACCTTTTCTCTACTCATCTTAGTGACTTTAGCTATCAGTTCAGTCTCTGCTCCTTCTTTGATAAGTCCTTTTACTATTTCACTTCTTTCTTCTTCTCTGCCCTTCTCTTCTCTTCTCTCCAACACAGTCATGATTTCTCCTCCTTTCCCATCTAATTCTTGAATTTTTCGGACTATATCTTTTTCGCTTATTTCCTTATTAGCTGATGAATAATATAGCAATAATGTATTAATAATTCTATTAAATAATTCCTCTGATACTGCATATTGTATTTCATCTACTGATATTATAAACATCTCTACCAGTATATCCTTATCATAGTAGATGTACTTAAAAGACCTTAATACTATTCTTGTTAGTGGTTCATATTCCATGATATCCTCTTCACTATGTTCACCTATGTCGATGAACTCGTGCCTTAATACTGGAAGCATTTCTTTAAGATATACTGGTAATAGGTCAAAATCAGGTATCATGTCTCGCATATCTTTTTTATAGTTCCAACTAGGCCTCCCATGATATACTATAATTGGAATTATAATTGGTAATTCCTTCTTATTTTCTTCTACCATCTTTCTCCATGCATCTATTACATATCCTGCCACCTGAAATATGCCTTGCTTATCTATATATGATTTATGCTCAAATAGTAATGATATATATGCATCCTTGCCATCTATTTCAACTCCATATAATATGTCTGAAAATGTTTCTTCTAACTTCTCATTAATGAAACTTCCATCTAACTTCTTTAAAGTATCCATATCTAACTGATCTAGTACTTCTTTAGGTAAATTCTTCTCTATTACATCTTTAGCTATTTCTATTTCTCCAAATAATTTCTTAAATGTTGCATCATGTGGTTGTGCTAGTTGATTGCTCTGCTTCTTTTCCTTAGCATCATCTTTTTTATTATTCAATAAATCACCGTCCTTCTAATATCAATCTAGATATTACTACTATATTAATTATACCCTAAATACGACCCAGCTACCATATTCTTTATATAATTTTCAACTATTTTTGCTCAATTAATGTCTCTATTTCAT
>CAZBVD010000575.1:0-1192 GCA_964495235.1 uncultured Dysgonomonadaceae bacterium
GGAGCTTTATTTCCCCCACGACCGTAATATACAGGAGCCTTCATCTTTGCTCCTTTTGGATTCTCTGGAGCAACGTAAAACTCTACGCCTGGGACTGGTATTAATCCCTTCTTCTGTGCTCTAGTAATGAACTTATATAGTCCTGAAGCAGTTCCATGGTCGCTTAGTCCAATACCAATCATTCCATTATCTTTAGCTGCTTGTAAATACTCATCAATAGTTCCATAACCATCTAAAGCACTATAATCACTATGGTTGTGTAGTGCTACATAATTTTTATTATCCATAAAGCCCTCCTATTTTTACTTGTGTTTCTATTATACTAATCTAAGCTTGCCCGCTTTCATAGTTGCCTAAGATAGCCTGAACTTGCTCTGTGTCTTTTGCCTCCATATAAATATAGTTAATTGTTTTAGCTTTATTTAGCTCTATCTCTCCTAAGTCATAAATTTCATTGTTATTTCTTTCGGAAACTATTACAAGAGTTAATTTGTCATCTTCCGCTTTCAAAGTCTCACTATATATATATGGATATGCATTTCTATTTTTAATAAAGTCTGAACCAAGCCATAAGTTTTTAACAGCATCAAGTCTGTTGCTAATATATATGTACTTGTATTTTTCATCGGACTCTTCTCTTACAATTTTAGGTGCAGTTATTCTAGTTTTCTTACTATTTCTAACCCATAATCTCCATAGCAATGTATATATTACAACTAGATTAAATCCGGCAAACTCAGCAATCAAATAACTAAATCCAGTCAATATTACTGACAGTTTAAATATGACAAGTGCCATAGCAAGCAATGTTCCCCAAAGCTTTCTACTTCTTAACTCATACTTATAATTTTTATCATATGTTGCAGATAAGAATAAGGTTGTTCCAGCTAGTGTTAATAGGAAAGGTTGTGTTACTAAACCTATAACAGATGAAACAAGATAAGTATATATTGAAGTTGTGTAGAGGACTATAAATATACTTGCAATTCTCTTGAATACAACGGAGCCATAATATGATTGTAATCCTATACCTACTCCTAATATACTAATCAACAATATGCTAGCAAAGTCAGCTTGACCATTTAATATTAATATAAATATTGACACTAATAAAGCTACAAGTGTTATAGTTATTTGTATTGGCATATTTGTTATTGATTTTAAAATTTTCATAAATAAATCCCTCTCTTTC
>CAZBVD010000576.1:0-1191 GCA_964495235.1 uncultured Dysgonomonadaceae bacterium
AAATAAATGTTTTTAGACTTACTACATTACTATGTTGTTTTGGTTTTTTGATAACACTAAATGCTCAATCGGTTAATGGTGTGGCAGAAATAAAAGGATCTATTAATCTTGACGATAAATATGAAATCTTTTTTGGAATGCTTTACGATAAAGCTAACAGTGATGAAAAACCAATTGCAATAAGTGAAAACGGCCAGTTTTCATGGACGTTTAATATTGAGGAACCTCAGTTTGTGCAGGTTGTAATATATCCAAAAGCAAAGGATAGACAATTGGCTATAAACTTTCCGTTGTATGTAAAACCTGGCACAGTATCGTCTTTAAATTTAAATTATGATGATGAGGAGTATTTAAAGCTAATAGGAGGGAATTTGTCTTCTGAAAATAAAGCTTTAATACTGTATAGTAATTATTGTACTTTAAAAAGAAAAGAGATGTTTGTGAATCCTCCAACCGAAGCTGAAAATGAAGCCTTTCTTAAAAGCTATATTAATTATCCAACTAAATTGATAGCTGATTTAGAGGTTACTGATAATTCTGTGAAGCAGTTTATTGAAGTGTGGTCTTTAAACGAGTATTTAAAAAATGCGGTGAGCCTAGAATACAATAGAGAAAGAGGAGCACAGGTGTCATTAAATAAGTATTTTAGCAGTCTTGAGAAATCGCCAAAAGAGATATTTAATTATCCTGAGGCATTGCTCCAGTCCGACTCATTTAGAAACATGGATGCTTTTGTTGAATATACAACAAGCAGTAATGAAACCAATATGAGCAATACAGCTAAGGTGAAAAATAAGTTTAAACATTTTAGCGAAATATTCTCTAATGAGCAGATACAACAGAAGTATTTTAAAAGAGAGTTGGAGATTTATCTCGTTGACTTTAAGATTGATGAGAATACGGATTTTGAAAAATCATTGGCAGAGTTTTCAGAACTAACTTCTTATATTACAAGTGCTGAGGTGAGAGAAAACCTGAAAGCTGATTTTGCTAAACGAGTGTATAGTATTCCTGGATCTCCAATGCCCTCAGTAAAATTTCTAGATATTGACGGAAATGAGGTTGCTTTAGAAAGCTTTAAAGGTAACTATATTTATATAGATCTTTGGGCATCTTGGTGTGGACCCTGTATAAAGGAGATTCCGAGTTTGCAGAAACTTGAACACGATTATAAAAACAAGAATATTGTAT
>CAZBVD010000577.1:0-1190 GCA_964495235.1 uncultured Dysgonomonadaceae bacterium
TATTCTAACATAGTGTGAGGCGTAAATGTTCACGCAAAAGGGAAGTATGTTTGAGGTAACTTTAATTGAGAGGTGAGAATGTCTTTCTTGTAATCAAAAGCTTTAGCTCTCTTATGATTAGCTTTGTGAGGAGGTTTTGGATATTGATGGTCACTGGGTTTGTAGGAGGGTGCAAATAGGTAAAAGCGGAGAGGTAGTGTATTTATGCAGATGGACGAAAAACCCAGGTAAAATAAAAAGAAAATCTTTACAAGCAAGCGCAGGTCAAACACTATCATAGGTTGAAATAAGAATGGCCGACACGCAGGTCGGCCACTACTAATTCACCATTACAACTTGTTCAGCAGATAATAATATAATATATTTGCAAATACGATAAATCACAACCATATTACACATACCAAATCATGAGAAACAATAACGAATCTGAGAAACTTATACGTAAACCTTTACGATACACTGGATATGACTATTCAACTCCAGGATTATATTATATAACAATTAGTTCGCAAAATCATATTTGCTTTTTTGGTAAAGTTGAAGATGGTAAAATGATTTTGAATGATGCTGGCAAAATGGTGGAAAGGTGGTATTTTGAATTGGAAAATAAATATCAAGATGTAAAATGTAATGAAATGGTGATAATGCCCAATCATATTCATTTTATCATTGAAAACACTGGCATAAATAACAAATCAAGAGGTGTAACATTAATTGAAATTGTGCAATGGTTTAAAACCATGACAACCAATGAATACATTAGGGGTGTAAAACAGTTAGGATGGCCTCGTTTTAATGGGAAACTATGGCAGCGCAGTTATTGGGATCATATTATACGTAATCAAAAATCTCATGAAAATATTTGCGAATATATTTATTATAATCCGATAAATTGGAAAAATGATGAATTATATAAACCATAATTTTCTGTAACCACAATGTTCAAATTATAATGTGCCAGTGAAATAGTAGAGGCGGTACCTATGTGTCCGCCTTCTTAGATAACTGATGCACATGGTAGTGGCCGACCTGTGTGTCGGCCAATTTTAAACCAACCCCCTAGAGCATTGTAATGGCCAGCCTACTCCATGAAATTTATTGCTGTTGTATCGGGATGTGCCATTGTTGATAAACAAAGAACAACCACACTACCTCCCCCCCAATTCAATCACCTCTAAATCTCTAATATT
>CAZBVD010000578.1:0-1190 GCA_964495235.1 uncultured Dysgonomonadaceae bacterium
TTTCCTAGCAGTGAAAAAGCCGGCATCTTTGGTAATGCTAAAGCCACCACTTACCTTTGATTCAACATATTGTTTGAATTCTTGATAGTGGTTGAGCAGGATTTCGTTCTGGTTGCCGTGACAGGAAAGAATATATGAAATAATTGGCGTAGCTTCGGAGATTTCGATTGCGTCATGGTACTTCTTACAGGTGACATCGCTAAAGAACTTACTCAAGATCTGCTTGCCGTTGTCTAAACCGAAGCGCTCGTACAAATTGGTGGATGATAAAACGATGTTGGAATTGAAGTTCTGGACTAGATCGGTGATTTCTTGCATGTGGCGTTTAGAGTACGTGCTGCATACGAGGGATGCACCAGGCTTGAGTACGCGGCAAATTTCCGACAACGCTTTAGAAATATCATCACAGTAAAACAGCATGTGATTGGCAATCACTAGATCAAAGGTATTGTCGGCAAAAGGAATCTTCTGCGCATCGATCACGGCATACTGAAATTCAGGCTTATCGCCGATCTCATTCTTAGCATCAGCCAACATCCCTTCAGAGATATCTGACAAAATAATATTCACGCCAGCTGGCACCTTATCAATATTCTGTGACCATAACGCACCATTACCTGCACCAAGTTCAAGCACCTTCATCCCCGACTTAAGGTGCAAGTTACTAAATAGCCATGGGAACCAGCCTTCCTTATTAACAGAATAATCACGGTGCAAACGAATGCGGGCAGAAATATTCGTAGCGTTCTTATACTGCATACTGAGCGATTGATTCATTGAAGTTAAATGAATCAAGTTAAGCATCTTCGACCAATCAACTTGATCATTGTGATCTAATGCCTGACTAGTTGAGTCGATAGCATTCACCACATTCTTCATCTCTTCAAGCCGTTCCTTAGCAAGACGCTTTTGAATCTGAAGTGAATTGCGGAGCAATTGCTTATCCCCCGATCCAATTGTCATTTCACGAATATCGCTGAGTGAAAAGCCAAGATACTTTAATAGCAAAATTTGTTGCAACTTGGCAAAATCTTGGTCGGTATATAGCCGCGCGCCACCTTTAGTATGCGTTGCCGGCTTTAATAAATTCTTTTGATCATAATAGCGAATTGTGCGAATCGAAACATGGGCTTTCTTCGCAAATTCGCCACTTGTGTAGTATTGGGACATGATAATTATCCTTTTATCAT
>CAZBVD010000579.1:0-1189 GCA_964495235.1 uncultured Dysgonomonadaceae bacterium
AGCCATTTTTTGTGCAGTAGGCTATTAGCTTCTCTTCGTCTTGCGGGTCGTAATAAAGAGGATTGAAGTTGGCAATGTTGGCTATGATTGCATACTTTAATTTATTAATCATATCTATATCTTTTTATGCAAATATAGTGATTTAATATTTTGCTTAAGCTGCTGGCTGCTATTTATTGGCTTGCCCCATGAAGTTTAGTTTGTTTTATTGAGACCTGCCCTTGCATAAATCATTACGGCATTAATTCGCTAAATTCTGATAAATTGATAGTTTTAATCTGCTTATTGGTGTTTATTTTCTATTTTTGTGTTGCATTTAATGTAAAAAAGAAATATACTATGACAGAAGTATTAAAACAGATTGGTCTTAGACTGCAAGGATTGCGAGAGTCTTTAGATATGACCCAAGAGGAGTTTGCTGCATCGTGCAATATACCTATTGAAGATTATGTAGATTACGAAAATGGTGTGAAGGATATGACTATCAGTTTGATGAGGGTGATATCTGACAGGTTTGATATCGATACATCTATTTTAATGTTTGATGATGAACCTAAGATGAGTAGCTATTTTCTAACAAGAAAAGGCAAGGGCTTATCTATAAACAGGGTAAAGACTTATAGCTACCAAACATTGGCTGGAGGTTTTAATAATAGAAAAGCCGAGGTGTTTGAGGTGACAATTGAGCCAAGGGTGGCCGAGTTGCCTTTGAATATTAGCGACCATGGTGGTCAAGAGTTTAATAGGGTGCTTGAAGGAAGAATGAGGATAGTTATTGATAACAAAGAGCTTATTCTTAACGAGGGCGATAGTATCTATTTTGATGCCTCTAAACCTCATGGTATGCAACCAATGGATGGGAAGCCTGTGAAACTCTTAGTAGTAATTGTATAGATATAGAATTTAAATAAAATATGATTGATAAATTTTTAAATCAAACAACTTTTAGCTCTACCGAAGATTTTGCTGAGAACTATAAAGTGAATGTGCCAGATAATTTCAATTTTGGCTATGATGTTGTTGATGAATGGGCAAAAATAGCTCCTGATAAAAGTGCTTTGTGCTGGGTGAATGATAAAGGAGAGCACATAAGAATTACATATAAAGAGTTGAAGGAGAAAAGCGATCAAGCGGCCTCTTTCTTTTTGCAACAGGGAATTAAGAAATCGGATATGGTGATGCTTATTCT
>CAZBVD010000580.1:0-1184 GCA_964495235.1 uncultured Dysgonomonadaceae bacterium
ACCTTCTTATACGGAATCAACAACGTATTCCAAGGAAGTTCAGAAAGCACCATCAATACAAGAATAGCGGGCTGAAAATAGAGTGCCGCTAACACAATAGCCATACCGTTGTTTTTATAACCACTGGCTATAGTTATTGCAATCTTCCCCTTTTTGTTTTCTTTCAATCCCATTATATGGCCAATGAAGTGAAGCAATATAAACACCACGTATAAAACGAAGGTATCCCACAAAATGCCAGAGAAATCACTCAGAATAACTTCGCGCTGCGACCCCATGGCAATATACACCATAAGTGTGAGCATCAAAATATTGACAGAGGTGAGTACGTACTCTCTTTTTGCTATAAATTTGCCAGCATATCGTTTCACGAGTTGTGATGCTGTAACAGGTATAATTATAATTAAAGCAAGGTCTTTTAGTAGCCACCAAGGACTAACCGATAATCCGTCGAATTGAATAACCCAAAACAAGAATGGCACAGTGAGAGGAGCTACTATAGATGTGAGAATAACAATGCTTGTTGAGAGTGCTATGTTGCCTTTTACAATATCGGTGAGTGCGGGAGATGCTACAGCAGGAGGCATTGCTAAGAGTAGTAACACTCCCACGGCGAGAGTCTGATCAAATGTTTTGATGATGAAATAGAACAACAATGGGATAACAATCATAAATGAGATTGTTAAGAAGGTCATTTGTCTGTAATTTCTGATGTTTGCAATAATCTCTGCTATGTCTGTTTTTAAAAATATCAGAAATAGCATGATCATTAGTATGGGTTTCAACATAGTCATCAAAAAATCATTGAAGACTGGGAAGAACAGGCCTAATATGAGACCGGCAATGAAGAACGCCCAGAAATATTTTTCTATAAAGGAGGTTATTTTCATAAAGATGTAATGTAGTTTAAAAGTAACGTTTTAATATAGCTGAAACACTCCCATAGTAACTCATTCCAAACAGATTGAGATGTACTAATAAGAAATAGAGTTGATATAAGTCTATTTGCGCATTGTAGTTGTTTGTCTTTGGAATAATGTTGTGATAGGCAGTATAAAACTCACTGCCAAACCCTCCAAAAAGCCGGCTCATAGCAATGTCAACCATGTTATGTCCCCAATATACAGCAGGGTCAATTAAATAGGGAGTTCCATCAGTTGCAATAAGATAATTGCCAGCCCACA
>CAZBVD010000581.1:0-1180 GCA_964495235.1 uncultured Dysgonomonadaceae bacterium
TTAAATATCTTTTCCAACCGCGATTTATTGGCAATATCAGCAACAATAGTATGCGCTTTCACCTCTTTCCACCTATCTTTTATCTCTAGCCTTAGCGAGTGCAGTGGCGTTTCGGCCTGGTCAATCAATATCAAACTATAAGGATTAAAAGCAGCTACCTGTCGCACAATCTCGCTCCCTATCGATCCCGCCGCTCCAGTAATCATCACACGCTTTCCCTCTAAGGTAGCCGCAATATTACGCATATTCACCTTTATCTCTTTACGTGGCAATAGGTCTTCAATCTCAATCTCTTTAATTTGACTCTTCGTCATCTTCTCACCACTCCACTCACTCAAGGGCAAAGTAGTAATTAGCGAAATAGAACTTTCCAAAAACTTATCAAGCAGATAAGAGTCTTTCATCTCACGCAGCTTATGTGGCGATACAATTATCTTTTTAATGTTTTTCTCCTCCAACGCCCTAAACAAATTATCGCTTGTATCATACACCTTTACACCCAATATATGCTTACCCACCATATGTTCTTCGTCCGATATAAAACCACACAGTTTGAAGTTGAAGTCATTATTACCGCTCAGCGATTTAGCAATACGTATAGCTGGAAGCTTTGTGCCGTACACAAATACATTTGAAAAACCACTCATTTGGCTATAAAGCATGTCGTACACCTCTTTTATAATAATCCTCGACAGTATCATCAACACCATATTCAATATGTACATCAAGAAGAATACCTCCCATCTAAAATGCAACACCGAATTGCCCGACAATTCCAGTACCTTTAAAAATATAAAAGTTATAACATAACCTATCGTCAATGCTTTCACTATTTTAGACAAGTCACCAAAAGACGAAAACCTTAAGATTCCTCTAAAGGTTTTGAAATAGAAAAAGGTTGCAAAATTAAAAAATAGAAGTATCGGAAAAACCAATATCAATCCATCTATCAGAATATCAATACTCGCGTATCTGTTCCATAACATATATATTGCAAATACAGATGCTGTCAATATCAGCATATCTATAAACAATACAGCAGTGCGTGGCAGCACTGTTTTTGATAAAAACTTTTTTAAGAATTTCATTGTTTTATTTTTTAAAGCTATCAACGTTTAACGGTAATGGGTGAAGGGTGAAGGGTGATTGGTTTACTTCTTACTCTTTACTTCTCACTTCT
>CAZBVD010000582.1:0-1180 GCA_964495235.1 uncultured Dysgonomonadaceae bacterium
GTTAATAAATAAGATAAGAAAATTTTTAGTATAAAACACTTGACACATATTGAAAATTAAGAAAATTGTACGATTCTTTTGACAATATGATATAATAGTAGTATTATATTCACATAGGATTAGGTCAGGAAGCGTACGGCGCCCTGGCCATTTTTGTTTTTTTGGAGAAAACCAATGAAAGAATATAAAACATTTAACCAACAAATGATAATTTTAAGAAGTCGTGGTATGACTGTTCCCAGTGATGGCAAACCTAAACGCTTTTTGGAACAAGAAAATTATTATAACGTTATAAATGGTTATAAAGATTTATTTTTAAAAAGAGATGCTAATAATAGACCTTTGATTCCTGAGGAGTACAAGGAAGGTACACATTTTAATGAGCTGAAGTCACTATTTTTACTAGATAGAGAATTGCGTATCTTATTCTTAAAATATCTTTTAATTTTTGAAAATTCTATTAAGACCACTATATCTCATGAATTTTCGAGCAAATATCCTAGAAAAAATTCTTACCTTGATATAAGTAATTTTGTTGATAATGATCCGAAGCAAGTTCTTAATCAAATTTCTATTATTACAAAAACTATTCACGATAAAGTTGGTCAAAATGGTTCTGTAAAACACTATATTGAAGATTATGGTGAAGTTCCTCTCTGGGTTTTAGTTAATTTTTTAACAATTGGTAACATCGCGTATTTTTTTCAAATTTTAGTTGATCCATTAAAAAACACTATAACCAAATTTTATAGTGATAAATTCAATAAACAGTATGATTCAAAGTACCCTCTAAAAATATATAGTGCTGACTTAAGTGCAGCTTTAAAGGTAACCAATCTCATCAGAAATGTTTGTGCCCATGATGAAAGATTATACAACGTTAACCTAAAAAATGTACGCATAACGAGAATCGCTGATTATTATGATATGAACAAAGTAGATAATAAAAAGTTGATTGTCATGATTATCTATTTAAAAATATTTTTAGATAAAAAATATTTCAGTAAATTTTACAAAGAACTGCTAGATTTGTTTAAAAAATATGAAAAAAGCTTCACTACAATACAATTCAACAATGTACTACAAGCAATGGGGATTGAGATTGATGAATTAGCTAAACTAAAATAAAAAACCTTACACTCTCCGTCGCCAAACTTAGAGTGTAAGGAATAATTGATAG
>CAZBVD010000583.1:0-1178 GCA_964495235.1 uncultured Dysgonomonadaceae bacterium
AGTTTTGACTTGGAAAATGCTGTGAGTCTTTTCGACCTATCAGGTCGTGCCGGAATGCAGCTCGTGTGGATTGGAACATCACTGACGCTTGCATTTGCAATTATGAAAATTGAGCCAAGGTTTTTCGACTCTTTCTCAATATTATTTTACGCTTTTGGCATTGCTTTACTACTAATTACACTTATAGTAGCACCTGACATCAAGGGTTCGCGTTCATGGTTAGTAATTGGTCCTATAAGGTTACAACCAGCCGAATTTATGAAGTTTATTGTTGCTCTTGCAATAGCAAAGGTGTTTAGCAGGCACGATTTTAAGCTAATGAAGTTGCGCAACTTAGCGTTGGTAGCCGCTATTATCTTAGTTCCCACAATTATTGTTATTCTACAAAGCGAAACAGGTACTGCGTTAGTCTATCTAAGCCTTATTATTGTACTCTATCGCGAGGGATTGCCAGGTGGATTTATTTTCACAGGACTAGCAATGATTGTCTATTTTGTTGTAGGCCTTAAATTCTCTGAAGAAGAGATAGGAATATTTTCACGTGGCGAGGTTTATACAATTATCATCATTATTGTTTTCACGACAGGCATGGTATGGAGCTATGTCAAACGCATACGCGTGGTTCAAATAATATTGGGTATTGCTGGTTCTATATTCCTAGTTAGTTTGCTCTTATCTTATACAAAATTGATAAGTGTTGATTATGGCATTAGTGCTATTCTATCATTGGGGTTGATTACACTTTACTTACTGTTTCTTTCTTTACGATATTGGAAACGGATCTATTTATTGATGGCTGTTTTCGCCATTGGATCTTTTGTATTTCTTGAGTCTGTAGAATACGTATTCAATGATGTATTGCAACATCATCAGCGCCAACGTATAAAAGTGACATTGGGCATGGAAGAAGACCTCTTGGGTGCAGGCTATCACATTGGGCAATCTAAAATTGCCATTGGCTCGGGTGCTTTCTCGGGCAAAGGATACCTCAACGGCACACAAACCAAACTAAAATATGTGCCCGAACAAGACACCGACTTTATATTCTGCACCATTGGCGAGGAGCAAGGCTTTATTGGTGCAAGTGCAGTAATCATCTTGTTCTGGGTATTCATTATGCGGCTCATATTCCTTGCCGAACGGCAAAAAACAGTGTTCGGACGCGTCTACGGATATGG
>CAZBVD010000584.1:0-1176 GCA_964495235.1 uncultured Dysgonomonadaceae bacterium
TATTATGATTCTCTTTGAATCCACTATATCTCTATAGTGATTAGACTATATCATCAACTATCATCTTATTAGCTATTTGTTGTTTTCTGTTAATGCTGATATTGCAGTCTTTGTAAATCACTCTGCATAATTCTTTTGCATATTTTCCATTATATGTGAATTTAAATATATTGTCGTAATTAGTTATCTTCATTAAATTATCTTTATTAATAAGCTCTTGACAAAGTAGCTGAACACTATTAACAAATGATTCACTATATCCAGTAAAGCTCACATGGCATAAACTATCTATATACAGGGAACCATCTCCATCTATAAGGCCTCTGACATAATGTCTTAATAAACTCTTCGGAATATTATTATATACCATATTAGTTGAAATCGTTTTTCCTTGAATGACTCCATACTTACGTAAGTCATCTGCCATTTCTCGTGAGCGGACAGCCCATAAGTAAGTAGTGCTTTTACCTTCCCTATTAATCTTCTTAATTTTTGCATCTGTCTGTGTTTCTTTTGATATTCTTTCTACAATATCTTTATCCACCATTTCAAGACGTATCATAGGGCTTCTATTAGTTGTTGATTCATTTGGGTCATGTGTAACGGAGCCATCTGCAATCATGAGCCCTAATAAATATGCCTTTTCCTCTGTATCTATTTTATTAAAGAAGTCATGTTTGAAATTTCTATTCTTCCTATAGCCCAGTCTTACATTGTTATCCTTTAATATGTTACTGATATTAGATGTTCTAGTAGTGAAATGTTTTGCTATTTTTACAATACTCATACCTTCATCAAGATACATCTTTTTTATTAGAGATATTTCCTCTTCCGACCAAACTCTTTTCTTCATAGTTGTCTATTTCACCTCCTTATATCTATTTTTTTAATAGCTAATTGATAAATAGTGTCTTGCTTTTCGAGGGATTGTCCTCTACTCCTTACGGATAGTCGTTGAACCTTCCCCTTCGAGAAAGGGGCTTGGCTGCTAATCACCCATTGTATAATCCACTTAGGACTGCACTCATTAGGCAGCTTTTGTTTCACCTTATGGAATCTTAATTATTTTTTCTGCTTTTCAGCCACATTCACGCTCGCCATTACTAGCCACGTTGTAGTTAATTAAGTTTTAGGGCATCCTAGCAATTAACAAGATTTTTCACCACCTCTCACGAG
>CAZBVD010000585.1:0-1176 GCA_964495235.1 uncultured Dysgonomonadaceae bacterium
GATTGTAGAATATTTGAATAGGTTGTCCGCTTTGCGGATTGATGCATTTAATCCCGGAGGGATGATATTTTTGTAGTAAAGCATATAAAACCCACCACATTAACCTCGTAGAGGTGACATCAGCAATAATTATTAATGGTTAATGATAAATTATTAATGGAAGGGGCTTTTCCTGGGAGGTGTGGAGCTCCTGTTTACCCCAAGAAATTGGTGTTTTTATTTCATCGGACCTGCCCTGTGAAATTGGAATTATTATTTAACAGGGGCTCCGCACATACAAAAGATAAAAGGTGCAGCAGTAAGGCCTGGGTAACAGTTCAATATATGGCAGGGAGGCCTGTAAGGCTGGTATAAAAAATTAATACATACCATATAATAATATTATTAACCCCTTTTCTCCCAAAAACCTGTCGGTTTTTGGGAGAAAAGGGGGGCGTGGGTGGTGTCCGTTAACCCAGGGCGATGCCCTGGGCTGAATTATACCAGGCCTTCAGCCTTCAAAGGGGTTTATCCGCAAGGCGGAGGACATCGTGCAATGACATGATGGTTATACACAAAAAAGACGCAACATGTATATGCAACGTCTTTTTTAAAATCTCTATTTGCTACGCAACACACGGGTTACAAACCCGCGCGAGCGGAGTGTATAACGATTGGGCAGATTCCTCACTACCTGTCCCATGAAATTTCGCTCTATTTCATCGGGACGTGTCAGAATGACAGGGTTATTTGGCCAGTAATGTCTATAATCGCATTTCCTACTCCTAGTCCCGAGACCTATTCCCCAGTTCCTATTCACTAGTTCCTATTCACTAGCCTTATCAACCACACAGGTTACAAACCCGCGCGAGCGGGAGCGTACAGCTCAATAGCATTTGGCCATTTGGCCTACAATATACCTAGTCCCTTGTTTCTTGTTCCTATTCACCCTTTACCCCTCACCCCTCACCCTTCACGTATTTAGCCATTCAGGCCTAAACGCATTTCCTAGTTCCGAATCCCCAGTCCCTAGTTCCGAGTTCCTAGTCCCAAGTCCCTATTCCCTAGTTCCTAATCCCTATTCCCGAGTTCTCCGCTTTTAACTTACGGTTACTGAGCCTGTCGAAGTATTAACTTTTCATTCATCCAATTCTTCATACCTCGAATTCACACTCTTAAACTCAGGTACAATAGCCT
>CAZBVD010000586.1:0-1175 GCA_964495235.1 uncultured Dysgonomonadaceae bacterium
CTGTAATATTTTTAACCGCAAAGAATATGAAAGAAGATATTCTTGAAGGTTTTAAAGCAGGTGCTGACGATTATATAACCAAACCATTCAGCATGGAAGAATTGGTGCTTCGTATTGAAGCTATCATCCGCAGAGTGAAAGGTAAAAAAACGAAAGAACAACAGTTTTATAAATTTGGTGATATGACTTTTGATACACAAAAGCAAATCCTTACCATTAATGAAGTTCAAACCAAGCTTACAACTAAAGAATCGGAATTGCTAACACTACTTTGTGCGCATAGCAACGAAATTCTTGAACGTAATCATGCGCTTAAACAAATTTGGGAAGAAGATACTTACTTCAATGCTAGAAGCATGGATGTTTATATTACCAAGTTACGCAAACTATTAAGACCAGAACCAAATATCGAGATCATTAATATTCACGGAAAAGGTTACAAGCTAATTGTACCCAATGAAGAGGATAGTAATGAAGGTGAAGAGTAAAATACAGTTATACAAACTATCTGTAAACACGAAAAGCTGCTCAAATGAGCAGCTTTTCGTGTTTATAGATGTTTAGTTTTACACCCTTTGGCATTTCTTCTAACCAAACAACAATGATATGCAAGTTTAAACAGCTTACAACATCAAACTAATCACACTTTTTCGAATCTAACTGTCACAATACGACAGTTTTTCCTTATATTTGTATAAAAAAGAAGATGATACATTCAATGACTGGTTACGGTAAAGCGACAGTTGAGCTACCTGTCAAGAAAATTACGGTTGAGATAAAATCACTCAACAGTAAACAATTCGATTTATACGCACGCATTCCTCATATATATAAAGAGAAAGAGATATCGTTGAGAAACGATTTATCGAAGATATTAGAAAGAGGTAAAATTGAATTGTACATCAATGTGGAAGAGTCAAACAAAAACTCAACTGTAAAAATTGATGAAGTGCGCCTAAAGAACTATCTTACTGAGATGAAACAACTTTCAATAGCCCTCGATATTGAGGAGCCAAGTAACTGGTTTGACATTCTCTTTAAACTACCAGATGTATTCAAGCAAGAACCTGAGAAACTAGAAGAAGAGGAATGGCTAGCAGTAGAAAAAGCTGTTGATGGAGCTGTGGCAAACTTGATATCATTCAGACACCAAGAAGGTGAAGCACTAAAGCAAA
>CAZBVD010000587.1:0-1173 GCA_964495235.1 uncultured Dysgonomonadaceae bacterium
TTAATTGAAAAAGGAAAAGTGAAAGTTGAAAATGTTGCGAGTTGATTGATGGTAAAACAAAACAAAAGTTCCAGCTATTATGACTGAGACGTTGCATGCATCGTCTTTTTGATATTATTACACCTCGCTTTCTTCTCTTTGTAATAGGCTTGTAATGTACTCAAAGCTTCCAGTTTTGATATAGGTGACTATTTAATTGATTATAGGCACAGGTCAGAGACCAGCGCCAGCTGCAAAAAGTTTCGCCGTGCCATACACGCATTGCATTGCTAAACAAACGGCGCAGTATAATCTATGCTACAAGCCCATGCAGCAACAATTAACATGCTGATTATCAAAGCCAGACACTTTCACCTGCTGTCAACTATTAAATTACACATAGCTCCTCAATTTACGCACACTTACCCTATATTAATGCCGCATTCAACGAACTTTTATCAATAAACAGTTGTTGAACAAAAGTAAGAAGGTAAGAGAGAATAACAGCAAAAGTATATCTTTGCACTAACAAAACATTTATTTATGAAACTGAGAACATTTATAATAGCAGGTCTTCTGCTCGCAATCACATCAACTATTAGTGCCCAGAACTACAAAACAGGAATTGGTGGACGTGTTGGATTCTTCAACGGAATCACCGTAAAACACTTTCTGAATCCCAACAATGCAGTAGAGGGAATAATGAGTTTTCGCTGGGATGGAGTTATTATTACTGGACTATACGAATGGCAAAACCCACTACCCAATGCGCGAGGGTTTGATTATTATTTAGGACTTGGTGGGCATATCGGATTCTTTGATGATTACGAATGGGATGACGATGATGACGATGATTCAGCTACAGTAGTTGGTTTTGACTTAGTTCTCGGGCTTGAATACACATTCCCGCAAGCGCCCTTTACTATTGGGCTTGACTATAAACCTGCTTTTAACTTTATTGGAGATAATCATGTTTGGGCCGATGGATTTGCACTGAATCTACGGTTCAATATTAACTAACCTTTTTGTAACTGAACTAAGCCTATATTATTAAAGTTTATTATAAAAGCTGCATTTCTTTTTCTTGAAAAGTGAATGCAGTTTTTTTATTCTCTAAATCGAAGTTTAAATGAATTATGCTGACAACAAAGATTACAAACCTGTTTAATAGTTCCCGCAAGATTAGCACCCACA
>CAZBVD010000588.1:0-1172 GCA_964495235.1 uncultured Dysgonomonadaceae bacterium
CTCGGGTTTTGTCATATGAAAAACCTCAATGGTTTTAAGCACGTTATCCAAAGCCTTTGCTACATTGGCTACAATTAGCTCAGTGTCGTACTTGGGTCGCTCGGCAAGCGAGGTCACTCTATTTGCCAAAGCTATCTTATACTCTCTTAGAACTAATTTAATGCCGTCTATAAAAGACATCAAATTTTTGTTTTCAATGGCTTCTGCAAATTTTTCATCATTCTCTAATGCTGTTAGAAAACCATTTACTTTTTCGGTGAGCACCTTCTCGTTTCTCGCTTCGTAGAGTTTGCGCAAGTTGCTATCTACAAGGTTGCTAATAGTTTTCAACTCATCGTCTGTGCCATCTTTTGCAAGCAATTTCACTTCAATTTTCAACTTGCTGATGGTCAACATCAGTTTAGATTTCACATTCTCAATCTTCTCAATAGCTGGGTCAACACCGTAGTTAATGCTCATTATATCAATTTGGGGTTCTAGGGCTGTCAGTTGGCCCAATATTGATTCAAGAAGCAACGTTTCGGGATCGTGTTTTTGAACAATACTAATTGTTTTCTTGGCCAATTGTGCTGCTTCCGCTTTTAGAATGCTTGAAAAGGGAATGCGTGCGATTTCTAAGTTTTGTGTTTTCATGGTATTAAATTTTTATGTGCTGTAAAAATAGGTTTGCTTTATTTTCAAAAATATGCACATTTTTGGCAAGCATATTTTGCACAGCACGGTTTATAAAATAATTTGGTTTTAGGGGTGTGCATACTTCATGGTTTTTTTGTTGTGTTTTTAGGGGTTAATACGCTGTTAGTTTTGGGTGTTTTTGTGTTTTAAGCATTAAATGCAACCCTTCTTTTTACAATCTTTTGTGCTAGGGTTCAAACTTTAAGTCTTGGGTTTTCAATCGTTCATGGTGCAAATCAAGTTTTAAGTCTTCATTTTCAAATCTCTGGTTATGAAATTAAGCTTTTCAGTCTCTTTTTTCAAATCCATTCTAGTGGTATTAAAGCGTCAATTCTTTCTCTTAGAATACTTGGTTGTGTTTTTCAAGTTTTAAGTCCTCTTTTTCAAATCCCTCATGGTAGAATTTAGACTGTTATTTTTAATTTAGAACAAATATAGCTATATAAGTAGTGCGTGTAAAATAATTGAATAATATTCGCCCGAAAATATTATTCAAA
>CAZBVD010000589.1:0-1172 GCA_964495235.1 uncultured Dysgonomonadaceae bacterium
TATTTAGTAGTTTTTTACCAGCCTCAATGCCTCCTTTTACTTCAAAAGCAATCATTGCTCCTGGTAGGTTCATTTGGCGTTGCACCAATTCATATTGAGGGAACGAAGGAAGGCCAGGGAAAAGCACACTCTCTACTGCAGAATGGCTTTCTAAAAACTCTGCTACCTTTTGGGCATTTGCACAATGTTTCTCCATGCGAATCTCTAATGTTTTCAATCCGCGAGAAATAAGAAAAGCATTAAAAGGGCTAAGGCTTGCCCCAGTTAAATCTTTTATTCCTAGTAGGCGCACTTCTTTTATGTAGTCTTCTTTTCCTACCACAAAACCAGCTATCACATCGCCGTGTCCGTTGAGGTATTTAGTGGCTGAGTGTACTACTATATCTGCACCAAAGGCAAGAGGTTTAGTTATATAGGGGGTAGAGAAAGTATTGTCGACCATCAATCGGCAGTCTTCTTGCTCGTGAGCAATATCTGCTATTGCTTTTATATCTGTAATGTATAGGTTGGGGTTGGCTGGTGTTTCCAAGTAAACCAACTTAGTATTAGGGCGCATTGCTTTTCTTACATTTTCAGGGTTGCGTGTGTCCACAAAAGTTACCTCAATACCATATCTAGTTATGCCATGTTTCAAGAATGCATAAGAGCAACCATACAAAGTTTTTCCAGATATAATATGGTCGCCTTGTTTTACGCACACCCAAATGGCCGATGTTATTGCTCCAATGCCCGAAGCTGCCGAAACGCAAGCTTCGCCACCTTCCAAGAGAGCTACTTTTTCTTCGGCTAAGTTATTTGTTGGATTGCCCAATCTGCTATAGATATAGCCTGGTTCTTCTAAAGCAAAACGTGCTCCACCTTGTTCTGCAGTCTCAAACGTAAATGCCGATGTTTGATAAATAGGATCACAAAGTGCGCCAAATTGATTGGGCTGGTGTCCGCCATGTATGGCTTGTGTGGCAAAGCCAAGTTTTTTTAGTTGATCTTTATTCATAATGGTATCAAGTATTAATTAAGTGTTTTAAGAATAGTTGCGTATCAGGTTATTATCCCGCATTATTCATCACGCTTCAAATGTATACATATTATCTAGCATGAAATCTACAACATATTAGATATTTTTGTATTGATGTGGATACCCACTTTTGGGCTATCTTCGCTTCGGTCCCAGA
>CAZBVD010000590.1:0-1170 GCA_964495235.1 uncultured Dysgonomonadaceae bacterium
TTTAAATTGTAAACGTTTACATCGAAAACATAGAAAAAAGCCTCTCGGCTTAGTTTTCTATTTCTATTAATTCCTGTTTTATACATTCTTCTGTTAATTCTCTAATTTGTCTAGTTAAGTAGCTAGGAACCTTTTTTCCAGTCTGTTCAAAAATTCTAGCATAAGCCTCAGTTGCATATAATTTTTCTAATAAGTTCGCTTGTTGATTTGTCATTTTTATTACCTACCTTTTTTGTTTTTGTATTTCTTACTATCTTTATTATAAGCCTTTAGTGGTATAATTACAAGCCTTTTTTGAAACTTTAATTGTTAACAATTTGTGAACAAAAAATCGGATCTAAGTCGGTGTAAACGTTTACACTAGGGACAAAGAAAAAATCCTATTGTAAGTAGGACTTTAGTCTTTTTATTTCTTTCTCTTTTTTCGGAATTGCTGTTTCTAGAAAAATTCTAGTTTCTACAAAACCATGGAAGTTTTCAAGCTCTGAAGTCCAAAGATTTAAAGTTCTCTGATTAAGTTCAATTTTTTTCATAATTTCTTTGTTTGTCATTTCTATTACCTACCTTTTTTTGTTTGTTTGATTTACTTCTTGTATTTATTATAACCCTTTATAGGTATAATTACAAGCCTTTTTTAAACTTTAATTGTAAACATTTTGTGTCTATTGAACCATGACAAGAGCCATTTTTACGGCAATTCTAAAAGCCAAAACTTTCCACATGGTATCCATGAACGTGTAAGGTAAAAACATTTTCAACCCCCCCTTTCTCTTTACTATGTATTTATTATACCACTGAATAAAGAAAAAGAAAACCCTTTTTTGATAAGTATTTTATTTAACAAGCCTTTTTATGAGTTTAATAATTGTAAACGTTTACACTATGATAAAAGACAAATGTAAACGTTTACATTTATAAGAATAATAAAACCTTTTTCTGTAAACGTTTACATTTGACTTTGTTTGTTAATTGTCAATCAAACTTGCTTCTCTATTCTTGTAAACGTTTACATTTTTAAGATTATTTTTACTATTCTTGTAAACGTTTACATTTTTTTTAGGTTGTAAACGTTTACATTTTTACTACTCTTGTAAACGTTTACATTTTTTTTAGGCTGTAAACGTTTACATAGTCAGACAAGAAAAAAGGGCTAAGCCCAGTTTTCTTTAT
>CAZBVD010000591.1:0-1164 GCA_964495235.1 uncultured Dysgonomonadaceae bacterium
AGTGACCAATTCCGTGTCCTGTTCCGTGTGAATAGTGTAGACAGTTGTCCCAAAGTGCTTTGCGCGCCAATACATCCAATTGCGAACCACGCGTACCTTGTGGATAGATGGCTGTTGCAATTTGTATATGACCTTTTAGCACATTTGTATAGTCTTTTTTCATTTGGTCTGTAAGCGGACCCACAGCAAGTGTGCGTGTAATGTCGGTAGTTCCGTCCATAAACTGAGCACCAGAGTCAATTAGCATTAAGCCTTTTGGCTCTACTTTCAAGTGATTTTCTGGTGTAGCATGGTAATGCACAATAGCACCATTTCCTTTATAACCTGCAATAGTGTTGAAACTTTCACCAAAATAAAGTGGTTGCTGTGAACGATATTCGCGCAGTTTTTCTTCAATAGTTACTTCTGTTACCTCACCTGCAGGAACAGCTTTCTCCATCCACATATAAAACTTCACAAGTGCCAAGCCATCTTTTAGCATAGCATTGCGGAAACCTTTTAGTTCAGTTTCATTCTTCTTGCTTTTCATCAAATCGGCAGGAGAGGGTACATCTATCACGGAGCAACCTGCGGGTATAGTTTGCAACAATCTGCGATTGATCTTGCTACCAGTCACCAATACTGTTTCGCTGGTAGGGATATTGGCCACATAATCAAATATCTTATGATAGTCGGCCAGTGTTACACCTTGTTGCTTCAAGTTATCTGCAATTTCTTGGGTCAGTTTCTTAGGATTGATAAAAAGTACAGTTTCTTTCTCCGAAATATATGCATAAGCAACCGCAACAGGGTTAAAGTCAACATCGTTTCCTCTTATATTAAATGTCCAGGCAATAGTGTCAAGGGTAACCATTATCATACTGTCGGCATCTTCTTTTTTAAGTGCTGCAACAATACGTGCTATTTTGCTTTTGGTTGATTCTCCGGTTACATCTTCCGACAATGCAAAAACCTCATTGGTTGGTATTTGGGGTCTATCTTCCCAAATCTCTGCAAAAGGGTCGTATTGTGTAACCAACTCAATGTTTTTGCGTTTCAATTTGTTTTCTAGCAATTGCGCATCGGCTGCAGCATATACCAGTCCATCTATACCCACTTTACCATTCTCTCCAGCTTGACTAATAATCCAATCAATCATATCGGGAGTTTCGGGCAAGCCCATTT
>CAZBVD010000592.1:0-1159 GCA_964495235.1 uncultured Dysgonomonadaceae bacterium
AGATGACGATATGCACCAATAAACCTTTTGAGTTTATTGAGCCAATTCTAAAAGAGCTGGCCATTAAAAAATACATTACATCATGGGTTGGTGCAGACTCATTGCCAAAACAAAAACCCCACCCTGCACCTCTTTTGCATCTTGCAGAAGAGATGAACAAGCCTATAGAAAAGTGTATAATGGTAGGTGATTCTAAAAACGATATTAAGGCTGCTAAAAATGCTGGCATGGTGAGTATTGGCGTGAGCTACGGATATAACTACAACGAAGATATCTCTGATTATAACCCAGACAAAGTGATAGACAAGTTTGCAGAACTACAAGAACTATTTTAAGATGGATAAGATTTACAATGTTGGTGTTATAGGTGGTGGTGTTTCGGGTGTTGTAATAGCATTGCAGTTGGCCGACTTGGGGATAGATAATGTTTTAATTGAGCAGAAAAGCAATGTTGTAAATGGTCCTCCATTCTGTCATCTACATGCTGGGGGCAATTTATATCCAGATATATCGGATGAACAGTGTAGGATTTTGATGAAGGAATCTATAAAAATGGCACGCCTTTTCCCTCAATCTATCGACGAAAGGCCCACATTTATATCTGTTCCAAAAACCGAGAGTCATCAAGTAAACGACATCGAAGACCGACTGAATATGTTGGTTAACTATTATAAAAAACTGATTGAAGAAGATTCATCTAATTCAGTTTTAGGTGCTCCAGAGAATTATTATAAGATATACAGTGAAGAAGATTTAGATACTTTAGCAAAACGACCTACTGTTGAACGCCCAAACTCTCCTGATGAGTGGATGACCAATGCTGTAAAACTAATTGATTATAGTCAACTTAAAATGCCTGTAGTGTTAGTTCAGGAGTATGGCTGGAACTTATTTAGACTGGGTGCGCAAGCTCAACTGGCTTTAGAGAAAACTGACAAATGTACTCTAAAATTAAATTCTAAAGTTGAGCTTATAAAAGATTTACGTAATCAAGATTTAGGCTATAATTGGGAGATATATACAAACGACACAATACATAGAGTAAACTATTTGGTAAACGCATCTGGATATAAAACTGGCAAGTTCGATGAATCGTTAGATTTAGATGTAAAATGCTTGATTGAGTTTAAAGCTGCTTATGTTTCTAAATGGCAACCAA
>CAZBVD010000593.1:0-1152 GCA_964495235.1 uncultured Dysgonomonadaceae bacterium
TCGTGTTGCAATATGCAACAGTCTGCACCGCTCATATTTATATACTTAGCAGCAGAAAGGTAGTCTTCTTGTAATTCTTGTCTAATGGTTAATTTTACCTCTTCAGGGTAGGTTAGCTTTTCATTTGGGTCGTCCATTGCAATGATAAAGCTGTTTCTATCATCCGATGCTTCTTTTTTAGGAGCTTCCATCGAATTAAATAGATTTTGAGTAAAGGTTCCAATTCCGCATTGGCGAGGAGGGTAAGTAGCTATATAAGCAATTTTCATATTTTATTTTTTTTGCGTGAATATTCTTTACATCAAAAATATCTCATATCATTCTTGTGCATGAAAGTATATTGTATGTGTTTCAATTAAAAATTATTAAGGTCTTATTTCTAACAAATTAAGGAGGTAAAAGTTTGCTGATATTGTTTTAATATACAAAAAATGAGTGAAATAGCAAATCTTTTATATTGTTGTTTGTTTAAGCGGAGTATGCCACAACTAGAAGTACTGTTTACATTGTCTAATTTCGATTAAATGCTTAAATCAACCTGATTGTGATAGTAGTGAATAATAAATTGATGTTGACATTATCCAAACTGATAATTATTCGAAGGTAATAAACTATATTTTTGTTTTTTTAATTGTGAATAATTGTTTAGCCTGAGGAGTGTATTTGTTCTTCTATCGACATATCTTTTTCAAAACATTTTGTAGGCGTAGAAAATCTTTAAATCAGTTGAAACTTGCATCTACCAAGGTAGATATGTTTGGGAACACATTGTATTTGTATTGGCGTCGAAATCTGCACCATTTGTGTCTTAAAATTCCAAATTCCTATATAAAGTTCTTTTTTATCAATTAACTATGTCAATTTTAGGGTGGTTTTATTTTTCCACGACTTTTTTATCGCATCTATTATCTAAAAAGCACTTTTCTAGCAATTCAAAATATTTCCACAGCAGTGGATTTGATTTTGATGGCATACAAATCCAATTTACTGCGGTAGATTTAAATTTCATGACATAAACGTCCCATCTACAACGGTAGATTTAATTTTCAACTAATTTTTGCCCTATCTTCTAGAGATATATAAAAAAATAGTGGTCTATTATTTGTAAATTGATAGTTGTGTAGCCTGTTAAAATAATGTGAGTGTAAAATA
>CAZBVD010000594.1:0-1151 GCA_964495235.1 uncultured Dysgonomonadaceae bacterium
GCAATCAATGGATTGTTAACAGTGACTAAGCCCACGGATTCAAAGCATAAGCATAACTTCAAGCACCAACCGGTTTTGGTAGATTCTGGTGACTTGGGCTATGAGCAATATTACCATTTGGATATGACGGATAATGTTGTAATTCCACACCCAACAATGGTTTACTCCAATGGTAGTAATACTGCTGGGCGTATGGTTTACATTGATAACACTCGGATTGCACATAGTCCATTACGGGAACTCAACGAAGCCTCAAAACGAACACAAACTATGGTTAAGGTTTTGGATACTGCTAAGCAATTGCAGGAAATCCGTAGTGGTAGTAGTGAATTTTATTCGTACATGACAACTCTAACCATTCCAAATTGTGACAAAGATGAACTTAACCAGGTTGTTGGTAGTATGTCTACCCGTATTACTGCTGTTATTAAGGCTTTACAAGATGGCTATCGTAATGGTAATGGTCTCCGGCTGGTTGACCACGATGGTAAACCCGTCCAAATCCTGGGTGCCATTGTAAAGATTGAAATTACAATTAACCAGAATAAGTTAAAATCTAGTGACCCACAAGGAATTTTTCACCCTCACATTCATATTGTCTTAATAACTTCTTCGGAGTTGGCGTTGGGGCCAAGTCGCCGGATTCTGTTTCATTATTGGAGTAACAAGAACTCCGATATGATTTTAAGCCGGAAGGCGTTCAATTTTAAGAAGGCATATTCTAAAAACCAAATGGATAGTGACGATACCACTAGTATCGTGGCCGAAGCCACTAAATATGCCACAAAGCCCACCATGTATAAGCTATTGCCAACCATTAAAGATTCTAATAATTTGACTGATGACGACCAATTTAAGTTAGAAATTTTTTGTGAAGTCTTTAAGACCATCAAAGGCCGGCAACTGTCAAGGTCTTATGGTCTAATTCGTGATGCGACTGGGTTCGTTAACTTTTTGAAGAATGGAATTATGGTGAAGTACACTGGTAATAATCCCATGCATGGAAAACACGAACGAATTTCAATCTTTGACGCTTTCATGTTCGGAAATTATTATGATAATAAACAAATTCACGTGCCGGACATTATGACAACACGGAATGAATTAATTCCTGGTGGTAATTTTAATCAGGTGGCCTTGTCTGATGATGA
>CAZBVD010000595.1:0-1149 GCA_964495235.1 uncultured Dysgonomonadaceae bacterium
TACACGCTATGTGTAAGTCTTCTTGTGTTGCGTGGTCCCAACAGGGCATGATCCTGTGACCCCCTGATTATGAGTCAGGTGCTCTAACCAACTGAGCTATGGGACCTGAATCGATAGTACGCTATCGAAAGCGGGTGCAATATTACTACATTTTTTAATAACTACAAAATATTTTGGCAGTAGATGTTGTGAAAAATTGAAAAACGACCCTTTTTAGGCCTATTTTGGGTTTGTGGGCCTAGATTGTTGCCCTTTTATGGGTTTTCCATAAAAACTATTTCAAGGGTCCACCCAATCGCCATGCTCCTTAATAAGAGCAATTAATTTATCAACCGCTTCAGCTTCTGGAATATTTTTTTCTATGCACTCTTTCTTTTTGTAGAGCGATATTTTCCCTGGTGCTGCTCCTACATATCCATAATCTGCATCAGCCATTTCGCCTGGCCCATTTACTATGCAACCCATTACACCAATCTTTAATGTTTTGAGGTGAGAAAACGACTCTTTTATCTTTGCAACGGTGTCTTGCAGGTTAAATAATGTTCGGCCACATCCAGGACAAGAGATAAACTCTGTTTTGCTGGTTCGCACCCTTGCTGCTTGCAATATGCCAAACATATAGGCATCTATATTGGTGGCGGCAATTGCTCCCTGGTTTGATAGCATTATACCATTCCCGAATCCATCTAACAGCACTGCCCCAAAATCTACGCTTGCTTTAACTTGCAGGTCTTCAGACTCATCTTCGTTATATGCGCGATGCAACACAACTGGTATAGTACAATCATTCTCCAACAATTGATGCATAAACGCACGCTGCTCTCCCACTCCATTGGTGTGAGAAGTGGTGAGAATAATAACGGTGTTGGTAAGTTGGGATAACTGATCAATTAAATTATGTTTTACCAAATCAGGATAAGAGAGTTGCAAAAACTTCAACTTACTTTGGCAAGCTATAAGTGCATCCAACTCCTCAACATTGAAGAGTGGAAAGCGGTCTATTTGATCTGTCCAGGATTCATAATTGAGAATCAATTTCATACCCTTTGGCATATCTGCAGGAATATTATTTCCTACATACACATAATCGGGTGTAAAATGGGGATTGATAGCTACTTCATTGTTCTTGCTTCTATCCGTAATAACTAC
>CAZBVD010000596.1:0-1149 GCA_964495235.1 uncultured Dysgonomonadaceae bacterium
CTTTCGATGCGTCCGCTTGAATGTTCTGGCCCTTGGCCTTCGTATCCATGAGGTAAATAAAGCACTAAACTATTTAGCAAGCCCCATTTCTCTTCGCCCGAGCTGATGTATTGGTCAATTATTACTTGTGCCACATTATGGAAATCGCCAAACTGGGCTTCCCATATTGTTAGTCCGTTGGGTGCAGCCAATGCATAGCCATATTCAAAACCCATTACTCCATATTCCGATAGGGGAGAGTTGTAGGCATTAAAGGGTGCTTCAAATTTAGTGGAGTCGCGCAAGGGCATGTAGCGCTCGCGCAAATCTTCTTGTGAAAAACTGGCATGACGGTGGGCAAAAGTGCCTCGTTCAGAGTCTTGTCCGCTCAATCGCACTGGATGTCCGTCATTTACAAGGGTAGCATAGCCCAACAATTCACCCATTGCCCAGTCTATTTTACCTTTATCGAACATTTTTTGACGATCGTCTAATATCTTGTGAACTTTGGAGAAGAAATGTTTGTCATCGGGCACTTTATTCATGTGGCCCCATAGCGTGTTTATAGTGTCTCGGCTCACTCCTGTTGGCACTTCCACAGCAAAGTCTTTGTCTTCGGGGAAAGGGAATGACGACCACAGTTCTGGCAAGAAGCGAGGTATGGACAGTTTGTCTATCTCTTTTGATGCTGTCAATTCTTCTTCTAAGTGTGCAGTGAAATCACTAATGTGATTACGCACTTCCTTGGCAGTCATTATGTTCTCTTTTTGCAGTTGTGCTGCATATATTTCTAATGGATTGGGGTGTTTGGCAATGGTTTTGTATAGCAATGGTTGTGTGAAACGGGGTTCGTCGCCCTCGTTATGACCATATTTGCGATAGCTTAGTATGTCTATAAATACATCGGTATTGAATTTTTGGCGATACTCCATAGCCAACTCAAACACATAGGCAACCGCTTCGGTGTCGTCGCCATTGACATGAAATACAGGATTGTTAGTCGTTTTAGCAATATCTGTGCAGTAGGTGCTAGAGCGCGCTTCGGTATAGTTGGTGGTGAATCCAACTTGATTGTTCACTACAATGTGAATAGTTCCACCAGTTTTATAACCCTGAAGTTTTGCCATTTGCAAAACTTCGTACACCACTCCTTGTGAGGCAACAGCTGCA
>CAZBVD010000597.1:0-1144 GCA_964495235.1 uncultured Dysgonomonadaceae bacterium
TGCAACTTTCATTGTAATTGATTTTTATATTTATATATTCATTTTGCCTGCGGTAAACACAGGTTGCAAACTCACACCAGCAGCTGTATATGTCAATGTTTGTAAGGTAATAATTTATTCTGTAATTGGTGTGTCTCTATAGCGTTTTTCGACTATTATTTACGCAGTGATCTACCAGCTCTTCTATATTGGCAGTCCCCACACACATCACGGTGTCTGCTCCTCCCCAATAAATTTTCACACTTCCATCTGCTTCAGGAATAGCACCACAAGTGAAAACAACATTGGGCACATAGCCCGTTAATTCGTAAGTTTCTTCTGGTTGAAGAATCCAGTCGTCGCTCACAGCAATTATTTTTTCAGGATTTTCCAAATCATGCAGCGCAACACCAAGCCTATACACACTTCCTGCCATAGTTGGAAATACTCCGTGATAGATGTTAAGCCATCCTCGTGGGGTTTTGATGGGCGTTGCTCCAGGACCAATCTTCATTTCGTCCCAGTGGTATTTTACAGGATTCATTATCAGTTTACTATCGCCCCAATATCTTAAGTCAGGTGAGTAGGAAATCCAAATTGCCCATGGTGATATTTCAGAGTGCGGTCGGTCTAATCGAGCATATAGTCCATTGAATTTTTCTGGGAAGATAACCACATTTCTATAATCAGCCTCCGTAATTAAAGAGAATCGTTGAACAGACTTAAAGTCTTTGGTTTTTGCTAGTCCTATTCGCACTCCATGTTGAGAGTAAGCACTGTAAGTAATTAGATATTCACCGTCGATATATGAAATTCTGGGGTCTTCAACCCCAAAAGCTTCATATTCTTTAAAAACACCTTCAGTAGCAGGAGTTATAAATGGTTCTTTGTCTACTGTGAAGTTAAATCCATCTTTACTTTCAGCTTTCCCAATGATGCTTCTACCGTTCAACTTGTGGGATCTGAAAAGCATAATGTATTTCTCATTGTGCTTTACCATTCCAGCATTGTGCACAGTAGCAACAGGATAGGGGACATCTTTTTTGGTTAAAATAGGATTACCTGAATATCGTTTTATCATTTTCTTCCTTTTGTTTAAGTATTCGCTTTTCTTTACGGTAATAGTCTTCGTGAGCTTTCAATACATTTAAGTAAGAAACCAAGT
>CAZBVD010000598.1:0-1133 GCA_964495235.1 uncultured Dysgonomonadaceae bacterium
TTATAAAAGCCTATATCCAACTTATCTTTCTTGCACCTAAGCCTTGTACCTATAGTGTTTTTGTCAAGTTGTATTCAAAATTGGTATAATATAGGTAAGCAAGAAAATACAAATAAAGGAGGTAAACGTATGGTAGAAACAACAATAATTGTAATGCTACGAGTAACAGTTAATGTCGATTGGGAAACTCTAGCAAATATGGTTAAAATCGTGAGTTCAGTATTAACCGCAGTGTACACATACCACAAAATCAAGAACATAAAAAATAGCCATGACCGCGACAATCGCAACCATGACTAATCCACTTTTAAAAAAATATATTTTTTACGCGTTTAACATACTACCAATATGTTAGACGTGTTTTTTATTTCTTATGTACTCTAATTATAAGCAAAAATTAATAATTTTCAAAGGTTATCTCTACTTTTAAAGCTTTAAGCATATCTAATTTTATCCTCTATCTCTTCCATTTCTTTTTCACTTACTAAGTAATCTGTTTCTAGATTAGCGTATTTTTCAATTTTTAATAAATATGTATCAGTAAGTATTTTAAGTTCCTCTGCTTTAAGCGCCTCACTTTTACTTTTATCAAGATTAAATGAATGAGTATCTAATATTTTTTGAGTAGTAGTAAAATAAGCCATCGTAAATTCTGCCATACGAATTAATTTAAATTGATTTTGTGAAGATATGTAAATTAGTTCATTTTCTAACATATACTTTAATCTTACAGTCTTCTTTCCTGAAATTCCTTCTAATTGTAAAGCAACGTCTGAAAGTAAATAGGATTTAGTTTCTCGAATTATATCTACTAAGTCAGTAAATTCTTTTAAATATTCCTTTACTAACATCTTCTTAAAATTAACTAATTCCTGCTGTAACTGTTTCTTTTCTTTCCTGCCTTTACACAAAGGAATAATAAGAGTACCTATGATAGAAACTGCAAAAGCCAAAATACTCACTATTAAACTAGGTAGGTTATTATTTATAAGATATTCAATAAAAGATTTCAAATTAAACCTCTTTTCACTGTTTGGGAGAGTCATTTCTAGCCGTTCTAAATCTGCTAGACGGGTAATCGTCCGCAATCTTTGCTGTAATTGCCTTATCTACTTAACTAAGTCAAATAAATG
>CAZBVD010000599.1:0-1128 GCA_964495235.1 uncultured Dysgonomonadaceae bacterium
ACCTCCACCTTGTAGCCACCTGTTATCCCCATTTCGCGCGTAAAAGCGCGCATGGTTCGTTGAAAGAAACTATCTATAGTACTTATAGAAAAATTGGAGTAGTTATGAAGAATGCTTTGTAGAATACCTTTAGAGCGCCTTTGAATATCACTCTCCGAAAGGTTGAATTCATGCTTCAACTGTTGTAGATAACCCGAGTTATTATCTGTAGCAAGATTATTGAGTTCCTCAACAATGCGCGATTTCATCTCATCGGTAGCTTTGTTGGTAAATGTTACTGCCAGAATGTGGTTGTAATTGTTGGGAACACTAAAAAGCAGACGTATGTACTCGCCCGTCAGTTGATGGGTTTTGCCCGATCCTGCCGATGCTTTATAAACATGTAGGTATGGAGGTTGATTAGATAACACGTACTTTTTTATATCCTTCCTTTTGTAGTATTGTTAATACCCTGTTACGCATATCGCCTTGAACAATTATTTCACCATCTTTTACTGAGCCCCCTACTCCGCATTTCACTCTTAAGAGTTTGCCAAGCTCGTTTAAGTCGTCCTCTTGGCCCACAAAACCTGTTACAATTGTAACAGATTTGCCTCTACGGCGTTTTGAGTCTAATACAACACGTAAAGTTTGCTTCTCCTTTGCAAGCGTTTCCTCTTGTGGAGTTTCCTCTTTTTCGTATTCAAAATCGGGGTTAGTTGAATAAACTATATTTAGTTTCTTCTTCCAGTCGTTCATAATTGTCTCTTTCTTCTTATCTAATGTCCTTATTTTCCGTTACTAGTAGTATCAATCTATTTTTTATGTACAGATTGTACAGATTGTACAGACTGCACCACATTTATAATATAATCGCCCATGTGTTCACACTCTACCACAAGGTCCATATAATAAACACCTGTTTTATAGTCGTAAAGATTATTATTTACATCCTCAATATTTTTCCGCTTGAGCATATTGCGCAGCTCGTTTATTCTGTTTTCATATTTAATGCTATCAGTCATATCTGAATCAGATACATCTTGTTTCTCAAGCACCTCTTGCATTTTATCGAAAGCTTTTTCAAGCACCACCCACATCAAGCGAAGGTTATCTTGCAACTCTACGGTAAAGACAGCCTTAGCCTCT
>CAZBVD010000600.1:0-1118 GCA_964495235.1 uncultured Dysgonomonadaceae bacterium
ACTTAAAATGGTGCAAATCAAGTGCCGAGTAATTCGTGATGGCCAAGAAATAGATCTGCCTACAGAAAACATCGTTCCAGGCGATATTATATTACTCGCTGCTGGTGATATTATTCCTGGTGACGGTCTTATAGTTGAATCAAAAGAACTATTTGTAGATGAAGCTGCATTTACTGGAGAATCTTATCCGGTTGAAAAAAATGCTGGCATATTGCCTGTTGAAACTACTCTGGCTAATCGAAGCAATACTCTATTGATGGGATCTCATGTAATTTCCGGAAAAGCTAAAGCATTGGTGATAGGAACGGCAAGACAAACAGAATTTGGGAAAATATCCGACAGCCTTCGTCTTAAATCACCCGAGACTGACTTTGAAAGAGGAATCCGCCGATTTGGCTATTTACTTATGGAGATTACACTGATATTTGTGATTTTGATTTTTGCAATCAATGTATTCTTACACAAACCAATTGTTGATTCTTTCCTTTTCTCTCTGGTATTGGCTGTTGGGCTAACTCCACAATTATTACCCGCCATCATCGCTGTGAAGTTGGCTGCTGGGGCACGCAATATGGCAAAGGAAAAAGTGATTGTAAAGCGACTTTCATCTATTGAAAACTTCGGCAGTATGAATATTCTTTGTTCTGATAAAACTGGAACTATTACTCCGGTAAAGTTACGGTGAAAGACACTCTATCTGTTACTGGAAGGACATCTGCAAGAGTGTTACATTTTGCGTGGCTGAACGCATCGCTTCAGCTTGGATTTAAAAATCCCATAGATGAGGCTATTATTGCTTTCAAACCAAATGCCTTGGTTGAAGTTTCTGATTAATAGAAAACAAGAATTAGAACCTCGGAATAAGTTTCTGAATTATAAAAACAAATGTGCAACATCGCAAATAAAGTTCTGAATTATAGGAGAATACTTATTTTCTAAAAAAAACGAACATCTCTGAATTATAGAAAATAAGTGTTTGCACAGTCCATTAAATTGCAACAGGCTAAATATGAAAGTTTTGCACAAACAAAGTACTTGTATTTTCTATAGATGGAGGAGGCTCTCTGTTTTTTAATGAAATTTACAAACAATGCGAGTTAACAATATAGTAAAGAAAG
>CAZBVD010000601.1:0-1116 GCA_964495235.1 uncultured Dysgonomonadaceae bacterium
CTTCAATAATCAACAATAAACATATTCACCTCATCATTAGTAATGACCTATGATTTTATTATAATATAATAGCTCCCAATTATTCAACAAGTTTGTCAAAATAAGTCGAGGCATTTCTCCACTTAGTCATTCCAAATATAGCAAGTACGGCAAACTGAAAGTACTCATCTTTTTCATTGATTACAAATTTTATTAATGTTATAATGAATTAATAAATAAAAGGGGACACACAATGCTTTCAAATATAAATATTCAATCCAAAACATTGAAAATATTAAGTTTAATACTTTCCCTAACAGGTATCATATTTATCTTGGCATCACAGTATATAGGAAGCATAGCCATCCGTTTAGCAATGATATTTCTATTGATCCTATGTATTGTAAACTTCAAAATAACATATGAATATTCAACGATAAAAGAAAAGATAACTCACTTACTTGCTGCAATAGCAACCATATTAGGCATCTATAAACCTGAATTAACCATGTTAATTTTAGGTATATTTTTATTGTACTTAACTTTACCCCTTTACATTAAGTCGATCAAAAACAAAGATTTTTCCGATATTATTAATCTTTTCATATCCGGAGCAGGAATACTATTTGCCGTATTTTGCATCTTTAATTCTAAAGCAGCCCTTCAAACAATCATAACTATAATAGGAATAGCATTCATTATACTTGGCTGCATAACTTTATATCATACTCTAGTAACTCAAGATAATAATAAATAGGGGTTACCCTATTTATGTCATTGCTATGAATAAGCTGCGAAGCAGCGTGTCATTCTGAACGCAGTGAAGAATCTCATCCTTTCTATTATCTAGCCATTACAATACATCTATCCTGTCCAAACCTGTAACATTAATGTAATATTAACCCCAAAAACATGTGGTATATTATAAACATAACATGTTGGCACTCATTCTGTGAATATTACAAAGACATTACATTTGAACTCAAAATGTTGACTACATAATTTCACAGTGTTATAATGTTTTAGTCGTTGTGCTAACACAATGAAGGTATTGGGGACCTAAATACCCACAAAAACAAATCTCATAGGAGGAAATAGAATGAAAAAAGTATTATCACTTGTCTTGGTAATCGCAAT
>CAZBVD010000602.1:0-1113 GCA_964495235.1 uncultured Dysgonomonadaceae bacterium
TGTTACCTTAATTAATGAATTGTTGTCATAAGTAAAGAAACCCGCTCTTTTTTCCGCTCTAATTAAAACCATGTTGTATTGAGCGTCGTCTTCGTTGCTCTCAAATACACGTGTTCTAATTTCTTGCCTATTAACGAAACGTGAACGCTGACTTGCTACAACATAAGCCTCTTTATCATTCAATTCAGGAACTCGAACTGCTTCAAGTGAATTAATAAACATTCTACCATTGATAAACTTAACAGTGTCACCACTTGGCAAGTCATATTCACCAGACCCACCCGCTTTGTTGAATGACAAATATGTCAAGAAATCCCACGAGTTAATTAAAATGTGAGTAGGCGTCATATACTTATCGCCTAATTGCCCGAAAGCAGCTGCTAATAATTTCTCAACTCCTACTGCATAATCGGCATCTTTTGCAAAATCAACTGCATTGGCTCTGATATATTCAGTTATCATTTCGTTTTCAGCTGCCAAAATACCCTTATCGGAATAAATTAAAGCATTTGATATTTCAGAATTCATGAATTCAACATCCTCAAGCACTTCTGCTTGCACTTTCATCATTGCAGGAATCCAATTTACCTCAACTATCTCATTAGTGAAGTTCATGTCTAACATTGGCTTCTTCTCGTCTGCACCCTCTACACCTGTCCCACGTTTCCAAACTTTTGCTTTTCCTGTAACCTCCCCGCGCTTCCAAATCGATAAAAATTTATTAGATGTGCTTACATTTGGGAAAATATTTCTCAAATAAACGGGCGCATAAGGATTAGCATCTAACGGTAGACTTCTATCAGTGTTAAGTGATTCGTATGCCTCAGCTGACCCAAAGCTAAGAGGTGTTATCGCTTTTTCTGTAAACTGTCCTGCATTTGCATCACCACCGTTATACTGCTTAACTTTCTCAGAAACTGATTCAACTAAGCTGTGTTCTAACATCTTTAATGTAGTTCTTGGATTAGTCACATCAACTTTTGTCTCTTGTGAAAATTGCAATTGCTTTTTCATTTCAGCTGATAAACTTGAATACTTTTCAGCTAAATCTGTGTTAGCCTTCAATGCTTTTTCTAAATCTTCTTTCGTTGCAAACTTTGCAAACTCTTCTTT
>CAZBVD010000603.1:0-1113 GCA_964495235.1 uncultured Dysgonomonadaceae bacterium
CCACCCCACATAATTGAAGTACATAGTCCTAATAAAACAATAAACATTGCCCCTATAGGCACTTGTGCTAAACCAAAAGAAAGAGCACCAGAAGCAGAACGCTGAAGAACTGGTAATGCTACATCTATTGATGTTGGCAGAAGAATTGCTAAAAGAATAAATACTAACCCAATTCCTGAAGCTGTACCCAGCATTGCTCTACTAGAAACTTTACCGCCTAATGAAGCTCCTGCTAAACGACCTATTAACATAAGGAACCAATAAGTACCTGCAACAAATCCAGCTGTAGTTTTACCAATTTCAGGGTTGTCAGACAGCCAATACATCATTACATATGGATTACCAACTTCTATACCCACATAAACAAAAATAGCTATAGCACCTAGTACAAAGTGTCTGAATTTTAAAGCACCAAGCATTAAGTTTTTTAATGGTTCTTTAGTTTTTGCAGCATATGGTTCTGGTATATTTACTGCCCATAAAACAAAAAAGACAACAGCAAAAACAGCCATTGCAATATACATTACTGGAAACACATCTGAAATATTAGCTTTTGCAGCTTCTCCAATTAAAATACCCACAAATGCAGGAGTGAATGTAGCCATTACTGAATTGAACGATCCACCAATTTGAATAAGCTGATTTCCTTTATTACCTCCACCTCCTAATGTATTCAACATTGGATTTACCACAATATTCAAAAGACACATTGAGAAACCTGCAACAAAAGCACCAAGAAGATATACGCCAAATGCCATTGATTCAGAAGCATGTCCTGAAAGGAATTGAACAAATATTCCAACAAAACCAATAGCTACAGCAATTAAAGCAGTTTTTTTATATCCTACTTTAGTCAAGAGAATACCACCAGGAATTCCCATTACTAAATATGCTATGAAGTTAGCAGCATTTCCTAACAACCCCTGAAAGTTAGAAGCTCCGAATTGTTCTTTTAAAACCTGGCCCATTGGCGCAGCCAAATTAGTTACAAATGAAATCATGCCAAAAAGGGCAATCATCATGATGATTGGAACTATTCGGTTTGATACTTGATTAGTTTTTGTGTTCATACGTTTGTTTATTTATTATTGATTGTATATAAGTAAATTAGTC
>CAZBVD010000604.1:0-1111 GCA_964495235.1 uncultured Dysgonomonadaceae bacterium
TAAACTTATAGACTACACAAGAATAGGTTAAATGCTTTGTTGTTATAGTTGTTGAAGAGTTGCTTGTTGTTTGATGAAAGCTACACTCGCAGATATAAGAAGTAGATTAGAGGTATTCAACCTATTCTTAAAAATTACCTTAATAGATAAACACATATCCTCATAAATATTGAGAAGTAATAATAAATATGCTTAGTAGAGGATATTAAATTAATAATAAAATCAATCATGAAAATATTAATTGCAACCGAAAAACCTTTTTCGAAAGAAGCCGTTAGCGGAATCAGAGAAATAGTAGAAAAGAATAATCACGAATT
Source organism: uncultured Dysgonomonadaceae bacterium (assembly GCA_964495235.1). Lineage (GTDB taxonomy): Bacteria > Bacteroidota > Bacteroidia > Bacteroidales > Dysgonomonadaceae > UBA2632. Next base: position 318 of record CAZBVD010000604.1, read on the forward strand.
AGTTTTACTTGAGAACTATACCGATAAGAAAGAGCTTCTTGATGCTGTGCAAACAGTTAATGCTATAATAATTAGAAGCGATAAAATAGACAAAGAAGTAATAGAAGCTGCCAAAGAACTTAAAATAATTGTTCGCGCTGGTGCAGGTTATGATAATGTAGACTTAGAGGCTGCAACAGCTAATAATGTTTGTGTAATGAATACTCCAGGTCAAAACTCAAATGCAGTAGCTGAGCTTGTATTTGGTATGTTAGTATATCTTGCAAGAAATGGCTACACTGGAAAAGGTGGTACAGAGTTAAGAGGTAAAAGATTAGGATTGCATGCGTTTGGTTACATTGGTAAACTTGTAGCTCAAATTGCACAAGGTTTTGGTATGGAGGTGTTTGCTTTCTCACCATCGCTAGCTAGAGATCCTAAACTTGGAGAACCACACGGTGTTACTGCTTGTCAAAACCCAGAAGAGCTATATGACAATAGCGATATAGTATCATTACACATGCCTGCAAACGCTAACACAAAAGAGAGTATCAACTATGACCTTATGAGTCGTTTGCCAGAAAACGGAATCATTATTAATACTGCTCGTAAAGAGGTTATTAATGAAGCTGATATGGTGAAAATTATGACAGAGCGTCCTAACTTTAAATATGCAACTGATATTCCTCCAGCAAATAATGCTGAGATGGTTGAAAAATTTGCTGGCCGTTACTTAGCATCTACCAAAAAATGTGGTGCTCAAACAGCTGAAGCTAATATGAATGCTGGAATAGGAGCTGCCGAACAAATAGTAG
>CAZBVD010000605.1:0-1110 GCA_964495235.1 uncultured Dysgonomonadaceae bacterium
ATTCCTACTTTCTGACATTTGTTTGGTTTTACCTTACTGAATACATTGTACACAAATTAATTGTATTTGAGGAATAATTTGTTTCTGTTAAAATAAAAAGAAAGGAGTTGCTTCAAATGAACGCAAATGACAATCCATTACAAAATGAATTATGTTTTCAACTTTATGTTGCTTCAAAAGAAATCATTCGCATGTACAAACCTTTCTTAGATAAAGTCGACTTGACCTACACAGGCTTTATTACCTTAATGGCTATCGAGGACAACTTATCTGTAAAACAACTCGGTGAGCGGCTATTTCTAGACTCGGGCACGCTAAGCCCTTTATTAAAAAAGATGGAAAAACAAGGACTATTGCATCGCATACGAGCTAGCACCGACGAACGGCAATTGGTTATTCAGCTGACCGAGAAAGGAAAATCACTGCAAGAAAAACTTCCGTGCATTTCACGTGATGTCTACCAATCAATAACCAAATCAAGTGAATCTGGTGTATATGGCAATCTGATTTCACAATTAATTCAGCTAAACCAAAGCTTCCGTGAGGTTTAATCTACAAAAATGAAACTGAATTTGCTAGAATAAAAAATCCATAAACTCCATTAGTTTGCGAAACACCTAATGGAGTTTATAGACTTTTTGTTTTTAGCTGAACAATTCTTTCTCAGGCTCTTTGAGTTAATCAATACTTCTAATAACTGGAATGGCAACCCTTTTTTGACAAAAATTATAAAGTGTAAAAAACAGGTACTTGTTATCTAATCCGATTGTCCTTGACAACGAGCCACCATGGACGTGGAATAACCGTGGCGAAGCAACGATTAAATGTATCATCCACTACGCAACGCTACCAATTTTTTAAAATGATGTATAAGTGCGCCCTTTTTCTAAATCGGCTTTCGTTTTGTTCAAAGGGATTGGGGCTTGCCCCAAAGTTAAAATAAAATAAGCGAAAAAATTATCCTAATTTTTTCGCTTATTTTATTTTTTGTACGTACAAGTACTGTGCTTGCTGTTACTTTTAATTCCTTTTTGAGTTATTTAAAATTTTATTTTTGATATAATTTTTGGAAAAAGAAAAGGGAGATTTGATATGGATAAAGTAAGGGAA
>CAZBVD010000606.1:0-1104 GCA_964495235.1 uncultured Dysgonomonadaceae bacterium
AACCGCGAAAAGTGATGATGTTGGTGAAAGCAGGGCAACCTGTTGACGATTTTATCGAGAGTTTAATTCCTTTGCTTGAACCTGGTGATATAATTATTGATGGCGGTAATAGTCATTTTCCTGATTCTGTGCGCAGAACAGAATATGTAGAAAGTAAAGGATTGTTATTTGTAGGTACTGGTGTGTCTGGTGGTGAAGAAGGAGCTTTACTTGGTCCTTCGCTCATGCCTGGTGGATCAAAAGCTGCATGGCCTTTAATAAAAGATATATTTCAATCGATAGCTGCAAAAGTAGACGACGGAGTGCCATGTTGCGATTGGGTAGGAGAGGATGGCGCAGGTCACTTCGTGAAAATGGTGCACAATGGTATCGAATATGGCGATATGCAGGTAATCAATGAAGCTTATCATCTAATGAAAGATCTATTGGGGATGGATGCTTTTGAACAGCATAAAGTATTCAAACAATGGAATAAAGAAGAACTGGATTCGTATTTAATTGAAATTACTGCCGATATATTGGCTTTTAAAGATGAAGACGGCACTCCTTTGGTTGAAAAAATATTAGATACAGCAGGTCAAAAAGGAACAGGTAAGTGGACAGCAATAACAGCCCTAGATTTGGGAATTCCTTTAACTTTGATTAGCGAATCTGTTTTCTCTCGCACATTATCGGCTCAAAAAGACTTGCGTGTTAAAGCATCTAAGTTTTTGTCGGGAACTAAACCTGCGTTTAAAGGTGATAAGGAAGCCTTTATAAAAGATTTGAAACAAGCTCTTTTTGCTTCGAAGCTTATTTCGTATGCACAAGGTTACGATCTTATGATGGAAGCTGCTAGAGAACATAACTGGAACTTAAACTACGGAGGCATTGCCCTTATGTGGCGTGGTGGATGTATCATTCGCTCAGCGTTCTTGAAGGATATAAAAGAAGCATTTGACCATAATCCTAAATTGGAAAATCTATTGCTAGCTCCTTACTTCAAAAAAAATGTAGAAGCAGCACAAGATAGTTGGCGTCGTGTTTGTTCAACTGCTATTGAAAATGGAATTCCATTGCCTGCTATGACTGCTGCATTGGGTTATTTTGATGGTTTCAGGAGTG
>CAZBVD010000607.1:0-1103 GCA_964495235.1 uncultured Dysgonomonadaceae bacterium
CCACTAGCATTGCAATGGGAGGCATAAGGATATCGTTTACAAATGAGGTTACAATTTTACCAAATGCACCACCAATTACAATACCCACTGCCATGTCTATTACGTTGCCACGTAATAAAAACTCTTTTAATTCTTTCTGTAATGACATGTTGATTTAAATTAAATGTTATACTTTCTGTTTTTATGGTTGGTTTGTAGTGCAAATTGGTCTTAGCTCAACTCAATTTACTAGGGCTATAAACCATCAAAAACAGCCATACGTTTATTAATACAGTGCAAAAATAGCCATTTGTTTTAAAAAAGGGGAGGTTTGGTGGGAAAGATAATTAAGAATAGTGCGATAGTTAAAGAAAACCGCACTATTATAAAGATGCTTAGTGAGAAGGAACTAACCACAGATTACTTCGATTGGCTCTATGTTTGACTATTAATTATTAATAATCAGTCGATAGAAACGTCATGAAAATCAAAGATATTAATCAATTCGGGCACCGACTGCACATTCATCTTCTCAAATATTCTTGTTTTATAGGTACTTATGGTAGAAGCATGTAAATTTAAGGTATTAGCAATTTCTTTGGGTGCATTGCCAGCCACCATAAGTCGTGCTACTTCCATTTCGCGTTCAGAAAGCAAATCGAAAGGATTGCTGGGTGCAGGCTGTCTGTTTAGTTTGCTGTAGATAAGTGAGTCTTTTACATCTTCGCTCATGTATCTGCCTTGGTCTAGCATTTTCACCAATGCTTTACTCATAACATCTTCTGAAGAGTCTTTGTGCAAAAAGCCATCGGCTCCCATCTTCAAATAACGCACCGCATATAAACCCTCGTCTTGGGAGGAGAAAATCATTACTTTACAATTAGCATCCTTTAGCTTAATAGCGTGTAAAGCCTCTTGGAAATTGCCATTGGGCATATTTATATCCAAAATAGCCAAGTCGAAAGATTTCTCCTTTATTAGCTGCATCACCTCTTTATAGTCGTTAGCTTCACATACAGCGGCTTTGGGGCGCAGTTTTTTAATCATCATAGAGAGGCCCAGGCGAACTACTCCGTGGTCATCAGCTATTAGAATTTTTTCATCAACTCGCTTCATATTGTTTA
>CAZBVD010000608.1:0-1102 GCA_964495235.1 uncultured Dysgonomonadaceae bacterium
TTTTATTTATCATTGCACTATCAATGGAGCTAACAGGTCTGAATATCTATTTATTATGGCAGATTGGGCAACATTTGATGTGGATGGCTTATAAAAAGCAAAAAAGGATTGATTGGTTAAGAATATATAAACAGTAAACGTTAGAAGATTGCTTTTAGGAACAAGTTAATACTAACACAAACTTTATATAAAGCCAATGAATATATTTGTGGTTTGGGTGGGTTTTGTAAACAAAACGCTATAGAGATATTTATGTAATAAAAATAAAGAAAGGGGGTTATTATGATAGGGTAGAAACAGTAGATTAAAAACGGGAAAAGGCAAAACAGACAGCCTTTGTGTACAACTGTAATGAGAGGTTATAGTTGATGACTAAAACAAAGTCTGCAATTAATTATTTAAATAAATAAATAATGAAAACTAATATAATAACAATTCCTTTTTCCAAGCTTTTGAAGCTTGAAGTACAGGATTTGGCAAAAGAGGTTATTCAGTCAATTGAAAGACATGAACCCGAAACATTATTAATAGACGACATGTACAATTTGCTAATAGATGAACTGCCGCAAATATCGGGTCTAAAAGTGAAGCATAGGGGGCATCCTATATCAAAACAGCTAGTGCGATTGCGCAGAGAGCGAAATATGCATGTGAGCGCAATAAAGTTTGAGCTTAGAAAAGTGCGAACGCTTGACCCAACTGGCGATGATAGAGCTGTGCTAAATTTAGAGAACCAGATTGTTCGTTTTTTAGACGACTTCTACGACAGTGAAAATGAGGCAATAATGCACATTAAAATAAATCAGTTTTCAGAAGAGATAGAAGACAACGAAGAGCTAGCAGATGCAATGGAGAGCTTAGGTTTTATAAAACTTCTTGATAATTTGAAGCTGAATGTTAGGCAAATCTTGAGTCTGCTACAAGAGCGAAAATTGGATATTGCAAAAAGGCCTAAGGTGAAAACTAAAGCCCTAAAAAAAACAATTATAGAGTCAATCAAGAATGTGTTTGAAGAGATAAGATTGGCTCAGCTCAAAAATAGTGACTTGGATTATACTCCATTAATTGATGATATAAACGCGTCGCTTAAATATTATAGTAG
>CAZBVD010000609.1:0-1098 GCA_964495235.1 uncultured Dysgonomonadaceae bacterium
AACGCAAAATTTCACACATTTTTTCGCACGGAACACCAACTTTTAAAAGTGGTGTATAAGTGCGCACTTGCTCTTTTGTTTCCGCACAAAACATCAACTTGAAAAGTGATGTGTAAGTGCGCCCTTTTTTCTAAAAGGGGTTTTTAAGAAAATTAAAAAAACAGTAATCATTCCATCACTGCTTCATGGATCATGGTTACTGTTTTTTTTTTCTAAAAGATAATTTCCAAAAAACTATTTTAATTTAACTTCAAAATCTTCACCATCAGAGAAAATGCCACCATCAAAAACTAAAGTTATATTATCACTTTCTGTAACAGTTTCAGGAACATCGAAATGGATATTTCCTTCTGATTTGTTACCAGGATTAATACTTTCCATAGTTAAAGATTCAGTTATTAATGTTGATGAGCTATATGTATTTCCATCGATTACTAATTTGAAACTACTGTTGTCTAATGATTGTGATTCTGACGCTATATTCTCATATGCAAGATTCACAACAATATATACTCCATCAGGAGAATACGTTGAAAATCCATCACTTATTTCTGACTCAACAGAATAATCTACCACGAACTCAAAAGATCCGTTGTTAAATGATTCGCCAGTAGTATGGGCAGTATCTTCTTCTGGAGTTTCTTCTGTTGCTTCTCCCACATTCTCTGTTTCTGCGACTTCCCCACCAGTATCACTTGCAGTGTCTTCTTCTCCCATATTACCAAGAGCACCAATAATAATAATTGCAACTAAAGCAATGAACCACCAACGTTTATAAAATGGTTTCTTTACTTTTACATTTTTAACTTCGTTTCCATCTTTGTCATATAATTTACTCATTATGAAATTTACACCCCTTTTAATCTATTTTAAGCAGAGCTTATTAGTTTTAGAATACCATTTATAGCGCTTTATATAAAGAATAAGTTGAAAATCAAAGTTTATATTAATTAAATTCAAATGGTTTGAAGAAGAACAAGTGTTTAAAAGGCCTAAAAATCGTTTTTAAGGGCTTTTGAGTGGTCGTTAGGGCGTTAGCCCTGACCGAGCGATAGCGAGCCTCTAACAAGCTTCCTGTACGCAGAGAATTGACGGTTA
>CAZBVD010000610.1:0-1098 GCA_964495235.1 uncultured Dysgonomonadaceae bacterium
GCCCTGCGGGCACCCCTCCGCAGAGGGGAATTTGTACACTATTTGTTTATTGGTGGTGTATTGTGTTTAATTGTCAACGAGACGCAATAAATCGACGTCTCTACATCTGCTCAACTTTTAATTTACGGATATTTGAGCTTGTTGTAGTGTTGTTTAATTACAACTATACCATCCCCGCACTCCGCACCTCGCATCCCGAATTTCACTTTTAATTCTTCTTTCTTAATTCTTTCCCTTATTTTTGCAACATATCTACTTATTATCTGTTTATTCAGAGTAATGAAATCAACCATTAACAATTAATTTTATGAAGGGAATCGTATTAGCAGGAGGATCAGGCACACGCCTGCACCCCATCACCAAAGGAGTTTCTAAACAATTGTTGCCTATCTACGATAAACCCATGGTTTACTATCCCATCTCGGCACTTATGCTAGCAGGGATCAGAGAAATTCTAATCATTTCCACACCACAAGACTTACCCAGCTTTAAACGCCTATTAGGCAATGGCTCAGACTATGGCGTTACCTTTGAATATGCCGAGCAACCTAGCCCCGACGGATTGGCGCAAGCACTCACCATTGGCGAGGAGTTTGTGGGCAACAAAGCCGTTTGCCTTGTGTTGGGCGATAACATTTTCTACGGACAAGGATTCCCCAATATATTGCGCAAAGCAGTTACCGATGCCAAAGATCACAACAAAGCCACTGTTTTTGGGTACTATGTAAAAAATCCACAACGATATGGTGTTGCCCATTTCGACAAACAAGGCAATGTGCTTAGTATTGAAGAGAAACCAACCCATCCAAAATCAAATTATGCAATTGTTGGCCTCTATTTCTACCCAAAAAATGCAGCTGCTATTGCCAATAAAATTCAACCATCAGCAAGAGGAGAGCTAGAAATAACCTCCGTAAATCAAGAATACCTAAAACAAGGAGATTTAAAAGTACAACTCTTTGGACGCGGCTTCGCTTGGTTAGATACTGGCACACACGAATCACTAGCGGAAGCATCCAACTTTGTAGAAGTACTAGAAAAACGTCAAGGCCTCAAAATATCGTGTCTCGAAGAAATAGCATGGCGCAATGGGTGGAT
>CAZBVD010000611.1:0-1098 GCA_964495235.1 uncultured Dysgonomonadaceae bacterium
AGATAAACGAAACATGAATAGTATCGCCTGGTCGCCACACGCCACGTTCGCCATAGATATAGCCTTTTATTCCTTTTTGAATTTCTTTGCCACTCACATCAAAGTTGCTCAATGAGAGAGACAACTCCTCTTTCAACTCTAAATAGCCCTTTTCATCGCCTCTCTCAGCAGTTACCACAAAAGGTCTCCCTTTTGGATAGTCAATAGTGGCAAAGCCATTTTTATCTGTAGTTGCATTGCCCATCTCTTGCATCTGATAGTTGTAGAGTGTTACCTTTGCTCCTAACAATGGGTTGGTAGTTAATATATCGTTCACTGCAACTGTTAATGAGTTATCGTTTCCTGCCTTAGCAATCATTCCAATATTTGATGCTAGCACAAACGATTCAACTGTTTTGTCCCTATCCATATAATAGGAAGCCTTGCAAGGATCATCCTTTTCATTCCAGTTATACTCGCTCCAATCTATCGATTCATAGTAGTAAGGTTGATTTTCGTCCCACACACTCTCGTCCTCCTCTGTAATGAGTTCGTTTGAAAAACTACGCATACTGTTTCCTTGCGGAATAACAGGCGTAATTCCTCCACATTTATAAAGGGAGTAATCTTGAAGCATACTTAGCTGAACCATGTAAACAGCTCCAGGGTCTTGCTCTATAAGCGGAGCTAAATCGAGGGCAAATTGATTCCAACGTGTCAGGTCTTTTGTTTTGTCGGAGTCTAATCTAATGCGTAATTTCTTTATCAATCGTCCAAAACGGCGAATTTCACCGGACGAATTATCAGACAAAGAACCCGATTGTAGATAGTAGAGTATGTTGTTTTGGTATATCTTTATTATTTTCACATCCACCGCCCAGAGGTTCACAGCGCTAAATGGCAGTGTGAGCTGCTCTGAATTGGGAAGTATATTACCACTCTTCTCTACTTTTATTTGTGGATTTTCGTCATCTACTTTCAACTGATAGGAATAATCTTTAGTCAATCCTAACCCTATATTATTTTTAATTCCCTCGTTCAATTGTAGATTAAGTTCACCCTTGGGAAATGTTTCGGGATAGATGTAAAGTACGTTCTTGTCAATTCTGTAGGTATAGT
>CAZBVD010000612.1:0-1097 GCA_964495235.1 uncultured Dysgonomonadaceae bacterium
AAAACTTAAGGTGTTAAGGCGAAGCCGTATTTCATTGGGTTTGAATTGTTATACAGATTTCCGCATTGCGGATAAACGCATTTCCTGGGTGTGGTGTAGCTCCTGCTGCACCTTTTGTTGTGCGGAGCGGGAGCTCCACACCTCCCAGGCCCCCTTCCATTTATAATTTACCATTAACCATTAATAATTATTACTGATGCCACCTCTCCGAGGTTCTGGTGGTGGGGCATATACATTACACGGGGTTTACACCCCGAGTTACAAAAATATCATCCCTCTGGAATTAAATACATCAATCTGCAAAGCGGACAACCTATTCAAATATTCTACTCTCCGCTCACGCCAATTTGTAATTGGCCGGCCCCACCTGTCCTATGAAATCTGCATTATTATTTCATGGGGGTGAAATCAAAGATATTTCATCGGAGTGTGTTGCGAATGCAATAAATTGCACATTAATGGAATTGAACCCCGCAAGGGTTCACGTGATTAACTGCCATTTTACCATGGGTTTACACCCATGGCTATTCACGTTTAACCACTTTGTGGTTAGGGGTAGCGTACATAGCAAAAGATAGGTCAAATCCCATTGTCATTCCGACACGCAGTGAGGAATCTGTTTAATGGTTATACATTCCGCCTTACGGATAAACGTCTTAGAGGTCTGAAGGACCGGTATAATTCAGCCCAGGGCATCGCCCTGGGTATAGGATTCCACCCTCCCACCCCCTTTTCTCCCAAAAACCTGTCGGTTTTTGGGAGAAAAGGGGTAATAATATTATTATACAGTATATATTATGTTTTTATGCCAGCCTTGCAGGCCTCATTGCCATACACCTAACTATGCCCCAAGGCTTCACCTTGGGCTGAAATATGTCAGCCCTTCGGGCCTCAAAATCGCGTTACAAATGCTAGACCATTAACCCCTCGGCAAAGACGAGGGGCAGTAAATGATTGTTATACACATTTCCACCATCACCAACCAAAAAAACAGCATGGCATTTGCCCTGAAAGGGCATAAGACAATAGCGTGGGGCATCGCCCTACGAAACGGTTACAACACCACCAAAAGCCCTGAAAGGGCGCAAGAAGTACCT
>CAZBVD010000613.1:0-1096 GCA_964495235.1 uncultured Dysgonomonadaceae bacterium
TCGTGCTGTTTTCACACAAAACATTACTCAAAGCTGAAGATACTTTTGCGAATAATAAAAGAAGTTTAAATATAGGAATTCCAGTAAAACCAACTGGAGATTAAACAAAAATAATAGATATGTATAAAAAACTTATTTTACCTGTTTTGGCCACTGTTGGGGTGCAAGCTTGCACTTCTACTGCCGATAAGCCTCAAGAGCAAGTGCAACCCAATATTGTGATTATCTATACTGACGATGTTGGATTTGCAGACATTGGTTGCTATGGAAGCCCTGCTGTAGAAACACCAAACATTGACCGTTTGGCAGCAAAAGGTGTGAGGTTTACAAATGCTTATGCTACTGCCTCTATATCTACTCCATCAAGATATTCATTGCTAACTGGCGAGTATCATTGGAGAAAATCTACAGATTGGAGCGTTGGAGATATAAAAGGTGTGGGTATTGCACCAGGAGATGCGGGTTTGCTTATTGATACTGAAGCCCCTACACTACCATCAATTCTTAAAGAGACAAACTATGCAACGGCTGTAGTTGGTAAATGGCATTTAGGTCTTGGCCCTTTAGGCGGACCAGATTGGAACACACGTATTACACCAGGGCCAGCAGAAGTAGGCTTTGATTATTCTTTCCTTGTTCCGGTAACGGGCGACCGTGTGCCTTGTGTGTATGTTGAAAACAGCGAGGTAGTGGGGCTAGAAAAGGACGACCCCTTATATGTGAGCTACGGAAAGCCAATTGGCGACCCTTCTACAATGTATAACCCCGATGTAAAAGAGGGCGAAGTTGTAACCTACACAGAATCGTCTAGAAATAACTACAAGGGTAGCGAGCCTATTAAAATGCATCCTAGCTTTGGACACGACAATACTGTGGTAAACGGTATATCGCGTATTGGATACATGACTGGTGGAAAAGCTGCATACTGGAAAGATGAGGAAATAGCTGAAACTATTACCGAAAAAGCAGTTGAGTTTATTCGCGATAATAAGGATGCTCCTTTCTTCCTCTATTTTGCAACCCACGACACGCATGTACCGCGAGTTCCAGGAAAACGATTTGCTGGTAAAAGTGGTTTAGGTGTATATGGCGATGT
>CAZBVD010000614.1:0-1091 GCA_964495235.1 uncultured Dysgonomonadaceae bacterium
CAATCTTATCGAATTGAAGGTTGTCAATATCGAAGTTATTGGATTTGGTTCCACGTTTCCCTTCCAGTTCCATGCCACATCCTAGAATGGAGTATAGGTCTGTAATCAACTCATCTTTGGCAATCTTTGAGTTAGAGGCTTTATATACGTTTAGTGTCTTACCTCGAATAGGATAGATTCCATAAGTATTAATATCTCTCCCATCTAACATGGAAGATAATGCTGACTTACCTTCGCAAATAGCAAGAATACGTTCCTCTTTATTCTTCGACTTAGGAGGATAATACCCTTCTACCTTATTCGTTATTGAGTTATTTTTCTTACTTAGTTGCTTTCTTACATCAACTCTCGTCTTTTCTGCCTTTTCTCTAGCTCTCTTATTAGCTAAGACTTGGTCTGCTACCTTCTCGGCATCCAGAGGATTCTCTACAAAGAATACTTGAAGATTGCTTCTCAACAGCTCATTGAGTTTATCTTTAATAAATTTATTCGAGATTGCTAATTTAGTTTGATTCTTGTACTGAGTCTCCGTTGAATATGTGTTCGTTATGATAATCAGGCTTTCCTCAATATCTGTAAAGGAAATTTTTTTCTCATTCTTATTATATTTATTCAGCTTTTTAATTAGTCTGTCAATGATATAGACAAACGCACTCTTAATTGCATCATGAGGAGAACCGCCCTCGGATAGGTAGGAGCTGTTATGATAAGATTCCATAGCTGGGTTATCGTTATTAAATGCATAAGCCACTTCAAACTTAGACTTATATTCACTTCTGTCTACTCTGTCTTTTCCGAGAATATCATCTGTTTCGAAGTACTCTCCTGATGTGAAATTCTTATCATTGGCTAGTTCATGGATGTAGTCTTTAATTCCATTTTCATAATATTCCTCAACTACTTCATTGTTCTTATTTGAGAAGACAATTCGGAGACCTTTATTAACTATCGCCTGTCTCTTAATATACTCTAAAAACCATCTATCTGGGAAGTCGATATCATCAAAAACATCTGTATCTGGCTTCCATGTCACAGATGTCCCTGTCGGCAAGTTGTCCTTATTCTTCTCAATAGACAACTCCCCTTGAGGA
>CAZBVD010000615.1:0-1089 GCA_964495235.1 uncultured Dysgonomonadaceae bacterium
GTTTCTATTTCTTCAAATCCTTCTGCTAAGAATACAATTACTTTTTTCATGTTATTTTTACTTTTTATTTGAGTTTAAAATTGTAGGTAATGGTTCCGTATTGGTCCTCATTGGATTTTATTGAAGCGAACTTTGTTTTTTTTGCGGCTTTTATAGCCTCATTAACTAATTCGCTTGAAGCAATTGTTCCCCTTGCTTGTTCAGCACTAACTACATTGCCTTGAGGGTCAACTCTAATTTCAACAACCACAGTACCTTCAGCATCTACTGTGTAATTAGGTTTAACCAAACCTCCACTACCAACACCTCTGCCCTCTCCAAGTTTATAGCCAATTCCTCCTTGACCAAATTTAGCACCTTGGTCCGAGCTTCCTGTAGATACTCCTTGTGTGCCTTTTCCTTCCGTTTCTCCTCTATTGGCATTTTCCGCTTTACCAAATGCTCCCGAAACTTGATTTTTGATATCCTGCTTGCGAGCTTCTTCTTCGCGTCTTTTCCTTTCAGCTTCTTCTCGTCTGCGACGTTCTTCCTCACGCCTAACTTGCTCTTGACGTGCTTTTTCTTCTTCCTCTTTTCTTTTTTGCTCTTTAATTACAATAGAAGGTTCATCAGCTTGAGCTATTAAAGGTACTTCGGATGGCTTATTTTGTGGAGTAGGAATTTCCATTACTTCTTTAGGAGTAATATCAATCATTGGTGGCTCTTCATATCCTCCTGCGTCTTCCATGCTTCCAAACATTACAGGAATACCTCCCATATCTTCGGAAGGGTTAGCAAGAGTAAAATAAGAAAACAAAAGAATGACTAACAACAACACCATAAAGATAGCTGTTCCAATCATGCTTGTTATTTTTTCTTTTGTAATCATTGATTTTTGCATGCTAAGGTGTATGAAAAAGTGAGAGGTGTAAACAACCTATTTAGGACGAGTCATTAAAACCATTTTGAATTTGTGTTGATTAGCAATATCCAAAATTCTTACAATCTCACGATAAGGGACACTTTCATCGGCATAAAGTGCAACAAAGATATTGGGGTCTTCGCTATACGACGATTCTAGAAAAGGTGTTATTGCTTCAAAAGGCACTT
>CAZBVD010000616.1:0-1085 GCA_964495235.1 uncultured Dysgonomonadaceae bacterium
TCATATTCCTTGCCGAACGGCAAAAAACAGTGTTCGGACGCGTCTACGGATATGGCGTCATTAGCATTTTTGTCTTCCATTTAATTGTAAATCTTGGCATGGTGCTTGGGTTAACGCCCGTGATTGGCATTCCTCTGCCGTTTTTCAGTTATGGCGGATCATCGCTATGGGGCTTTACTATATTATTGTTTATATTTTTGAGGATTGATAAATCGAGAAAACCTTTTTAGATTAAAAAGAACTACTATTTTACAAAGCTAACGGCTTACTGAAAAGCCCTCTCCCACCCGTAAAGTCCCAATTTACCTCATATTTCAAATTAAACTCTATGGATGGCACTACAATGTGTATTTTAATAAGGATGCAATTAACGCTGTTCACTATTTCACGGGGTAAATCGCGTTAGCAAAATTACTCTTCTGTTTTTTGTTTTGCTCCGAAGTCGCCGCTCCCACACGAATCTTTTCATGTGGGTTGATTTGAATTTACTGATCTACGAATATTTTGTAATAACTTGCAAGCAAACTCTCTAAATGCAAACCAGATCTATTGAAATGTATCTCTTTTGTAAATACTTGATTATAGTTAAAAGAGGAATTAGTTTTACTATAACTGCTTTCAAATTAATTTATTTTTCAATATTAGTGCTATTTCACCTTTTACAGTCACAAAGTAAAGTTTATAGCTACTCCTATCTCAAAAGCTGGATGCTTGGAGTACATTGTTTACAACTCATGCAACCACGTTGTTCATCTTTTCGTCACTCTTATAAATCATCTTATTATGTTAATCACTTTTTCTAAAGTACAAACAAAGAATCCTTCTACATGGCAGCTTCTTCTTAAGTCTCTAAAAATAATCCTACACGTAAGTTATCTTTTCTACAGTCTTTAAAACAAATCCTACGGGTCAGATGCCTTTTTATCAGTCTGTACAACAAATCCTACACGTCAGATGCCTTTTTTACAGTCTAGATAAGTAAACTTACAAGTAGGAAATCTTATAAAAACTCTATACTTTCAATCCTACGCGTAGGATTTTGCATCCATACTCTATATTTTTAATCCTACACGTAGGATTTTGCA
>CAZBVD010000617.1:0-1083 GCA_964495235.1 uncultured Dysgonomonadaceae bacterium
AACAATGCAAAATATGCTACGAAAGTAAGAATTAAAAATATTGAAGCTTTTGTATACTACAAAACAGTGAATTAAAAGTTTTGAGACTTTTGTAGGCTACAAAAGCATGAAAATAAAAAATTCAGACTTTTGTAACATATTTTGGGCATAAAATGATTTTTCACATAAAGGACAACTAACAAAGAGAGCTACAATGATTAGCTGGCAATATATATAGTGCAGTTTGCGAAAACAGGAATGTAAAAATTTCAATAATACAATATACAGTCCTTGATATTATTTAACTTTGTTAATATACGAAACATTTGCCCACTTACGTTTTATTCGTAACCTTACGCTAGTCAAAGAGAAAACTACGCTTTAAAATAAAAAATAATGGAACGATTAACACCACAAGAAGAGGCAGTTATGCTTCATATCTGGGAAATAGGAGAATGTACAATAAAAGATGTTGTAGAAAGAATGATAGAGCCAAAACCAGCGTATACAACAGTAGCATCTACTTTTGACAACTTAAGAAATAAAAAATACATAACAATGCGCAGGTTTGGCAACGTGAAAGTATTTCAGCCAAAGATAACAGAAGCGGCCTATAAACGTCATTTCTTATCTACTTTAGTAAAGGATTATTTCGATAATTCATACAAAGAGTTGGTATCATTCTTTGCTGAAGATAAGAAAATTACCAAAGAGGAGTTGTCAGAAATTATTAAGATTATTGAGAAAAATAGAAAGTAATAACAACATAGTTACTCTTTCTTAAAACCATTAGCAATAGAAACAAAATTTATTTATATCGTAAAAGTAAATATAGCACTTTCAGTGTTCTATTTGCTGTATATGTTGCTCTTTAGTAAAGACACATTCTTGAGGCTAAGACGATATTACTTCCTATCCGCAATTATCTTCTCACTCTCCTACCCTCTCTTTAATGTGTCTGCATTGAGCAGTTTAATAGACTTAAAGCCTACACATGCTGCAACTGAAACATCAGTATATATAGGATAGATATCTATGGGAGAGATAATGATGGAGCTGAAAACATAATATTTAAACAGATGTGCTTATAGATAAACAGTGTTA
>CAZBVD010000618.1:0-1082 GCA_964495235.1 uncultured Dysgonomonadaceae bacterium
CGACTCCTTAATAACAGCCTCTACAGTAGAACCCGGAAGTTCTTTTATCACTTTTTGCACTACTTTTTGCGATTTTGCTTGCAGGAAACCCAGCATAACTAATGCCGAAACAGCCTCGTGCTCCAGAGCTGGCGTGGCAACTTTTTCAAGTTTTGCCAATTCACCTTCGTCGCTAAATTTAATTTTGTCTTTTAGGTCAAGAATTATACGTTGAGCAGTTTTTGCTCCAATTCCTTTCACAGATTTAAGTGTGTTTACATCTTCAGACACAATAGCGGCTTCCACCTCTTTGGAGCTAAGCGAGGAGAGCATTACTCGTGCTGTAGCCGGACCTACACCCGACACACTGATGAGGTGCATAAACACCTCGCGCTCATGTTTATTGATAAATCCAAATAGCACAAAGGCATCTTGGCGCACTGATTCGTAGATATATATCTTAGCAGTTTTATTGTTGCCAATGGCGCTGTATGTTTGCAGTGATATGTGCGCTATGTAGCCCACGCCATTGCAGTCTATTGTAACAGTTGCGGGGGTTAATTCTGCAACTTCTCCTTTTATATAGTCAATCATAACTGTTTACTGTTTATTGTATTGTTCTTGAAATTTCTTTTTGGTGAACTCGTGTCCTATTGCCAAGCCTCCTTCGCTGGTTTCTTTGTAGAGGGTGGGAATGTCGTGGCCTGTTTGTTTCATTACTTCTACTACACGGTCGAATGATACTCTGTGAATACCATCTGTAAACGATGAGTATAAATTGGCATCCAAAGCTCGCGCTGCTGCAAAGGCGTTACGCTCAATGCAGGGTATTTGCACCAATCCACATACAGGGTCGCAAGTCATGCCCAGGTGGTGTTCTAGCCCCATTTCGGCGGCATATTCTATTTGTGCGGGGCTTCCACCAAACAATTGATTAGCTGCTGCGGCAGCCATAGCACACGCTACACCAATTTCGCCTTGACAACCAACTTCGGCACCCGAAATGGAAGCATTTTTTTTAACAACATTGCCAAACAAGCCAGCTGTAGCCAATGAGCGCAATATACGTGTTTCTGTAAAACCACGTGTTTCTTCCAACAAAT
>CAZBVD010000619.1:0-1073 GCA_964495235.1 uncultured Dysgonomonadaceae bacterium
ACAGAAAGAAACAGAAGCTACTAGATAGTAAACACATAGTTTTACTGGTGATCCCAATTCACCCTTATAATATAATTAATTCTATTTCTTAGCTCTTTTACCAAACTCTGAATCTACTTTTAAGAATGGAATAAGAATAAGTGTTGGAATAGTGGCAATCATAATAAAAACAAAAAAGCTTGTATAGCCCATCATCTCTTGCAACCAACCCGATATCATTCCAGGTATCATCATCCCCAGTGCCATAAAGCCAGTGCAAATAGAGTAGTGGGCCGTTTTGTGTTCCCCTTGCGAAAAGTAGATTAAGTATAACATGTATGCTGTGAAGCCAAATCCATAACCAAACTGCTCTATAGCTACAGCAGCATTTATCCAAAGGAAACTTTCGGGTTGAAAATAGGCAAGCAGCAAATATGCAGCATTTGGCAGTGTAATGCTCAGTGCCATTGGCCACAACCAATACTTCAATCCTTTTTGTGATGCTACTATACCACCAATAATCCCCCCAAGAGTTAGCGCTATTACGCCTACTGTGCCATATACCACTCCCACTTCTTGCGTAGAAAGGCCCAATCCTCCCACTTCTCTTATATCAATTAAGAAAGGCGGTGCCAATTTTACCAACATGGCTTCTGCCAAGCGATATAGGAGCATAAAGGCTATGGCTAATACTATTCCTTTTTTCGAGAAAAAGGATACAAATGTTTGTCCAAATTCTTTTGCAATATCAGAGGGGGAGTGTGCAGCTCTACCTTTATCAGATATTGGTTTTGGTAAAATGAAGTTGTGATATACAAAGAGGGTGATGAACAATCCTGCAAGTACGAAGAAAGTGATGCTCCATGCAAGTGATACATTGCCTGTTTTGTTTTCTAGAAATCCCGCCAATATAATCAACAATCCTTGTCCAGTAATCATAGCAAGCCGATAGAAAGTACTGCGAATACCCACAAAGAATGATTGCTGCGAATCGTCCAATGCAAGCATATAAAAACCATCGGCCGCAATATCATGTGTGGCAGAGCTAAATGCTAAGAGCCAAAAGAACCCAATTGTAGCTTGAAAGTAGAATG
>CAZBVD010000620.1:0-1072 GCA_964495235.1 uncultured Dysgonomonadaceae bacterium
TTCGTTTACATCGTGTGTACTATCCATTTCTAAGAGAGTTTTTTGTTTACACAAATATACATGGTAATTATTTCACTTGCTATAAATTACAATGAAAACATAAAACCAAAAGCAGAATGAAAAGTGTTGCATTACAACAACAGGTAGAGAAAATGTTATGAACAAGCATGATTAATCTCTGTTAATGCCCTTTCTAATCCACTAAAAAAGAAGTATATTTGAAGTAAATATGGAAGCTAACAATAGACTATTGATGAAAAAACAAATCTTATTTATATCCTTAATAGTGACACTCATAGTGGGTGCCATTATCTTTATATCAAGCAACAGCGTAGATAACACGCAACAAGAACGACCCAAAGTAATGTCGATGACTGCCAATGTAGATATCCCTGAGAAAATGATATTTGCTGGCGAAACCTATGTTTTTGACAGATACGACAAACACGAAAGGTTGGATAGAGAGTTAAATAGCTTTACTTATTTCCACTCTACAACTTTGTTACTCATAAAAAGAGCTAATCGCTACTTTCCAATTATTGAACCAATATTAAAACAACACGGCATGCCCGATGATTTAAAGTATTTGGCGGTAATTGAAAGCAGTATGTTCCCAAGAGCAGTTTCTCCTGCTAAAGCAGCTGGGTTGTGGCAGTTTATGCCTGCAACGGGGAAACAGTTTGGTTTAGAAGTATCGTCGGAGGTGGATGAGCGCTTTCATGTTGAAAAATCGACCGTTGCAGCATGCAAATATCTTAGAGATGCATACAGCAAATATAACTCTTGGAGTGCTGCTGCTATGTCTTACAACGGAGGACAAGGAAGAATTACACGTGAGCTAAATAATCAACAAGCAACCGACGCATTAGACCTTTGGCTAGTGGAAGAAACTACACGCTATTTCTACAGAATGCTTGCCATAAAGCTTGTGTTTGAAAATCCACAGCAATATGGGTTTGTTATAAAACCAGAGCAATTGTACAAACCAATGGATTTTAAAGAGGTTAAGGTAACAGCGTCAATCCCCAATTTGGCAACTTTTGCTAAACAGCATGGTGTAACTTATGCACAA
>CAZBVD010000621.1:0-1069 GCA_964495235.1 uncultured Dysgonomonadaceae bacterium
CTTTTGGCACAAAACTGGGGTTGTATGTGCTGTGCAATTTGGCTATTGAGGCTGGCGAAAGCTTGTTTTGCCTTACCTCATCTAAAATATGAATAAACTCGGCATTCTTTTGCCTAAACACTTTGTTGAGCTCTATATACACCAGCGGTATTTGCTGCATTACGTGGCTGTTAAAGAAATGTACCCCATCATAGAAGCTTCGCAGAATTTGCAACTCGTCGCGTTTTGCCACTGGCGAAAGTTGAAACATATCGCCAATAAAAATTACTTGAACACCACCAAACGGCACATTGTCTCTGCGTCGGTAATGCCTTAAGACTGTATCTATAGCATCAAGCACATCGGCGCGCACCATACTTATTTCGTCAATCACCAACAACTCTAATTCTCGCAACACCTTTTGCTGATTGCTGCGCATTTTCATTTTGCTTATCAGCTCCTTTCGCCCTATTGGAGTTGGAGCAAATGGCGAAAATGGCAATTGAAAGAAAGAGTGAATAGTTGTGCCGCCCGCATTTATTGCAGCAATTCCCGTGGGAGCTACAACAGCAATCTGCTTCAGGCTTTCAGCCTTAAGTTTACGCAAGAAAGTTGTTTTTCCTGTTCCTGCTTTTCCTGTAATAAAAATTACTTGATTGGTTTGTGTGGCAAATTCGTGTGCTAACTGGTAATAATCGGACATAACGCTAATCTGTGCTATCTTATTTATAATTCTAAAAATCTAAGATAGATGTTTTTAGTTACATGATAAAGAAATTTATGTATAAAGGGGATATTTCTTTGTGTTGCTTGTTGAGAACACTCTTCAACTGTCTCTACATTGTGGGGTCATTATGCAGATTATGCTTATAGGTTTAAGCAGATATAGAGAGATTGCAATGGCGTTGTAAGGGGATTGCATAGATGTTGACTCTAATCCACAGCAACACCATACTACTTTGTTTATAAACCACATCCATTTTGATGTTTGTAGAGAAAACTCATGAAATTTCTCTACAGAGTGACGCTAAACCAAAAAAAAAGACCTACACGCTATGTGTAAGTCTTCTTGTGTTGCGTGGTCCCAACA
>CAZBVD010000622.1:0-1059 GCA_964495235.1 uncultured Dysgonomonadaceae bacterium
TTAGAAGCTGTTTTCGTGCTTCTTCTAATATGCTTTCCGATTTCCCTGATGGAAATCTTAAATCGAGCGATTGAAGCTTCTCTAAAATAATACTGCCAATGGCAACACGTGCAAAATATTTTTTATCTGCAGGTATCACATACCATGGAGCATGTTCTTTTGATGTCTTCTCTAACATTTCTTCGTAGGCGCTTTGATATTCATTCCATTGTGCTCTTGCTTCCAAGTCAGCTTTGTTAAACTTCCAGTTTTTGTTTGGATTGTCTAGCCTTGACAGCAAACGCTCTTTCTGCTCGTCTTTCGAAAGGTGTAAAAAGAATTTGAGGATGTGTGTGCCGTTTTGATGCAGATGCTTCTCAAAGTTGTTTATCTGCTCATATCGATTTTCCCAAAACTGGTCGTCAATTTTATCTACAGTATCTATGCCAGGAAGATTTTCATTCAATATAAAGCTCGGATTTACCTTCGTAGCTAATACATTCTCGTAGTGTGAGCGGTTGAATATCTCTATCATTCCTCTCTCGGGCAATACTTTGTAGTGTCGCCACAGGTAATCGTGATCAAGCTCTTGTTTCGATGGGGTCTTAAAGTTATGCACCCTGCATCCTTGTGGATTTATACCCGACATTACATGGCGTATTGCGCCATCTTTGCCCGCAGTATCTGGAGCTTGTAATACAATAAGTAGCGCAAAGCGGTCGTCGGCATAAAAAACACGTTGAATCTGTTTAAGTTCTTTGGTGTTATTTTTGAGTTCAATTTTAGCAGCTTTCTTTTTTAAACCACCATTTTCGTTAGTAACGTACTTCTTTAAACTAACAGAAGCATCTTCAGGTACTCTAAATTGGTTATAATTGAACTTCATATCATTATGTTTTTTAATGTTTGGCAGTTCTTGCTGTGTTCGAGTTAGCTTCCACTTCCTGTATCAATAAGTTGATAATAGAGCTTATCGTTAGTAATAACTTCCAATCCTTTAGAAAATATATCGTCTATCTCGTTTATAATTCTGTAAAAAGCAGATGAATCATACAAGTCTCTTGCAATAAGCGCTTTCAT
>CAZBVD010000623.1:0-1056 GCA_964495235.1 uncultured Dysgonomonadaceae bacterium
AGAATAGAAGTTTCCTAAACTTTAGATCCGGGTTCGATTCCCGGTCGTGCTACTAATTTTCTAATGAGTCTTTGCTCTACTATCTAATAAACCTAATTTTTGGAAAGTACTTGACTGCTTTCTCCTTATTTATTCTTACAGCGTTTACAGTAATTTGAATAATGTTGAATAGATACTACATGCTATAAAAACAAGATTTGTTATAAGCATTGTCGTTATGATTTCCGTATCAATATCTCCTATTGAGTATATTCTATATCCTGCACTAAAAGATATTGTTATAAACCCGATAAAAAAGACTATTGTCCATGTAATTTGTACCGATAGTTTATACATTATGTATTTAATCACATCAGAGAAGTTGTTTGTTGTCTCGCCTTTTTTTTACTAAGCTTTCTAATACTTGATTTTGAACTTCAGTAATTATCTTAGGACTCTCTGCATTAGGATTATACGGTGTAGATCCACCTCCACTACGAATTATAGCTTTTGCCTTTCTTTTTTTTTGATGGTGCAGAAATAGTACTATTAAATGACATTTGGAAATAAAGAAAGGATATAGACTAGAAGTGAGTGTGATAACTTTCTGTTATCTGACAAAAAATGTTGTTTCTGCTACTTGACAAACCTCCTGTTATTAATTAAATTTCAAACATAATAATCTATTAACTATTTATAAATGAGGATAACCGCCCCACTCCATTTTATTTATATGCTTTTATTTTACTATCTTTGCGGGTTCAAAAATTAAAACAAATAAATAATGGCATTACAATGCGGTATTGTTGGACTTCCTAATGTTGGTAAGTCAACCCTTTTCAATTGTTTATCGAATGCAAAAGCACAAGCAGCAAATTTTGCATTCTGCACTATAGAACCTAATATTGGAGTTATAACTGTTCCTGACGAAAGAATAAATAAATTATCTGAGATAGCTAAGCCACAACGTGTACAGCCTACCACAGTAGAGATTGTAGACATTGCAGGCCTAGTTAAAGGCGCTAGCAAAGGCGAAGGGCTTGGAAATAAGTTTCTTGCCAACATTCGCGAAACAGA
>CAZBVD010000624.1:0-1056 GCA_964495235.1 uncultured Dysgonomonadaceae bacterium
TATACTGAAAATTCCGATTAAAATGAGCCAAGCAGACTGAATCGTGAAAACTGCTATTGCAAATGCCTTTCCTTCTTCCCAACTAACACCGTAAACCACCAGAGAAGTTATTACCATAAAGTGCCAAGCGCCAATGCCTCCTTGTGTAGGTGCGGCCACACCCAAAGTGCTCATTGTAAAAACTATAAGACCAGCCACAGGTCCAAGATGCTCCGTAAAACCAAATGCATAGAAACAAAGATAAAAGTAGAGATAATAACCAATCCAAGTTAAGACTGTGTACATAACAAACAATCTTTTCTTATCCATTTTCCACACCATCAAAATATCTCGCTTCATTCCTCCATAAAATAGTTTCATCTTTTTGATTAGGAGAAAGTTGGGCAAAAATCTAAATATGATATACAACACCATCAAGAGACCAATGATGACAGCATAAAACCAAATGGAACTAAATGTAGAAACAACACTTGCTCCTACTGTGGGATTTGTTTGAAGATAGGCAAAGAAGAATTTAAAATCGAGTAACAAGCAGAGCATCATAATAAAAGCCATAGCCACTACATCAAAAAAACGATCAACAATGAGTGTGCCAAAGGTAGTAGAAAAAGGGACCTTGTCGTATTTGGTAATAACGCCACAACGCCACACTTCACCTGCCCGTGGCAACAAGAAATTAACCGCATAATTGCCCATCACAGCATATATCAAACTCATACGTTTGGGGTAATACCCCACAGACTGTATAGTCAACTCCCATCTTAAAGCTCTAAAGATATTGCCTGCCAATCCAAACAGAAGCGAATAGGCTATAATGTAGAAATTGGCCGATTTGGTTAATCTCCATAGCTCACTCATATTGGTATCTTTGTATAATAACCACAACACCACCACGCCCAGTATGAGCGGGAATATAGTTTTCGCAATTTTCTTAGATATTTTTAAACTTCTAAAACCCATCTGTTCTATGTTATATAATCTACAAAACTACAAAACTTTACTGGTTACTTCTTATATAATCTCTGAAAATGGATCTGTCTTGTTGAAGAGAATGCT
>CAZBVD010000625.1:0-1053 GCA_964495235.1 uncultured Dysgonomonadaceae bacterium
AATAATTTTGGATACAGCGCTTTTGTATCTTATGGAGCCTTTTGGATTGGGCTTAGTATTATTAAATTGTTCAACCATTATGGAATCTATACATCAAGTACCCAAGATGTAGGCTTCTATCTATTTGGATGGACGCTCTACACAGCCATCATGTTTGTTGCCTCACTTCGTGTGCATAAAGCAATGTCTATTACATTTGGCACACTGCTAATTGGCTTTATTTTATTGGTGCTTGAGCACTTCTATTTTCCGCAGCTTAAAGCTCTTGCGGCAATCGATCTTATAATTTGTGCTTTCGCAGCATGGTATATGATGGCAGGCATTATAATCAACGATTTGGCAGGCAAAACAGTATTGCCAATGGGCGAAAAGTTTGTGAAGTAAGTGTATTAGTAAAAGTAATAATACAAACACTTGAATACAAAAGCCTCTGAAGATATTGTTTTCAGAGGCTTTTTGTATTGCTGCACCTTGATAAGGCGTAATCTCTTTTTACTATTTCATGGGGGTGAATTTTAGATCCTTGTTGAAGGAGTCGAAGTGTGGTCAATGCGTCTGTCGAAGTGCGGTCACTGAGCTTGTCGAAGGGTGGTCTTTATTAAGTGTTGATTTGCTCAGTCTAGACTTTAGACTAGATCGGCCATTGTTCAAATATAACACAAATTGCATTCCCTGATATCATATTAAGCATCTTATGTCATTAACTTCTTTTTGCCCAGTTAAATAATAATAGATTTCACGGGGCATGCCCAACGAAAAAATTAGGTGGAGTTTCAAAATGACAAGGAGCTATAATAGTGCAATATATTCAAAAGCCGTAGCATGCTGGCGGCTCTACAGAATGCTCAACCATTAATAATTAACCATTTACCATTAACCATTAATTTCTGCGTTCTTTGCGATTAAAACATTTATCTACCCCAATAATCCCCAACTATTCTAAAAGTATTGACGGGATCTTTCATCCTGTTCAAGATGACAAATGCTGTTTGCTCTCCGCTGATAGCTGTTTGCTCATAGCTGTCAAAAAAAAGAGAAGCTCCGCAAATCACT
>CAZBVD010000626.1:0-1050 GCA_964495235.1 uncultured Dysgonomonadaceae bacterium
GAAATATATCTTTTGTCCTGTAGGCTTATACACAGCTTCTAGAGGTTGCAATCTAAAGTGCCACAGGTGTTCTACTTTTAAACGCCGGACCGCCCACTGCAGTTCAGTGTAAAAACTGTCTTTCAAGGTCGAGAAGGTTTTTCTAACTACCAGTAAATTTGCTTCAGGGTATTTCATAAGGTTGTAAATGTACCAAAGAGCTGCTGTCTTAGATTTCTTACTGGCTCTAGAACCTTTCACCACTCGGTATCGTGCCTTTGACCGCCAGAAAGCTCCGTACCCTTTGCCAACCGCTTTAGCGATATTTACTTTTGGTCTAGTCTGGGATTTCATCTTCACCAACAAATGTGACAAATAACTCTTGTTGGACCTCTTGTTTATCAGTTGGCTTAAATCCTGCTCGATCTAAGAAATCTTTAGCACAAGCTATGCGGTCTTTATCTTCTGCGGCTGGATCATTTAGGATTCGGTTCATAACTTTTCTCGCCTCTAAAGCATCAAAAATAAATTCTTGCCGTAAATCATTGGCCAGTTCAGCCTTACGACTTTCTAAGTATTCGGAAACTTTAGGATTTTTTAGGATTTGAGAAGCTTGAGACGCCGCGGTTTTATGACTATATCCTGCGTTAATTGCTGCCTGCGCCATATTTTTACAGCGTAGTTTTAAGTATTCTTCAACAAATAATTTTCTTTGAGCTGTAATCATTTCTTCTCACCTCCTATGCGAGATTATTCTTGTTCTAATGCTCCGTGGCTGTTCCGTTTATATTTGTTAGCCTGCATACAGTCTTTAACCCCACTGAATGGGTCGCACTCTCTTGCTCTGTGTCGCCCATCCATTGGACAAGTAACATATCTACCTACTTTTATAGTTACCACGTATATGGAGAACTCACAGCCACATACAGGGCATTTATAATGTTTATAGTCTCGATTCATGGTAACCTCCTGTTTTTATATAAAACAAAGCACCCCGGCATTTCGCTGAGGTGCTTTTATAACTCTAAGGGGAGGGACTGTCCGTCAACTAGTCCCAATATCATAATATCA
>CAZBVD010000627.1:0-1049 GCA_964495235.1 uncultured Dysgonomonadaceae bacterium
CTTCAAGCAAATCCAAAAACAGGTGCTAGATCTGTTAGTCCTGTAGCCAAGAACGTAAATGATATGTCTAAACTAATCATGGATTATAGAAGAACTTTTAACTACTATAGTTTCACTGAGGCACATAATGATGGTCAACCTAGTGCAGTAGGTTCATTAATGAATAACCTATGGAATAAATACGGGGAAAGCATCAACAAAGCTCCAAACTACGGTTCAAAAGATCCTATATCCTATTATTCTAATGAAAGTAACCTAAACAATGCTTTACTATATGTTGATGGAGAAAACCATCAAATTGTTATTAATCCAAATAAATGGATTCATGATGGCGTTTTTGCAAATGGAATATTTAGTGGACAAATAACATTTGTTACAGATGGAGATGTATCTAAAGTAAATAATGGAACTCAAATATTCCCCATCCTAATATGGTTTGATAGTAATTTTTAAAAACATAAAACAATGATATACAAAAAAAATCGAAAAGTCATCTTTAACAAGATGTCAATCATACTACTGACACTTCTCATGTCAATTAGTATATATGGACAATCTACTACTGTGAATGGTACAGTAGTAGATGAAAATGAAATTCCCCTAATTGGAGCTACAATTATAGTTTTAGGGAAAAGTAGTGGAACATCAGCCGATTTAGATGGTAATTTCACCATTAGAGCAGAAGTAGGAGACAAACTACAAATTAGCTTTATCGGATATGACCCCAAAGATGTGGTGGTAACAAAAGGAAACAGACCTATTTTCGTAAAACTAGAACCACAAACTGAACTTTTAGACGAAGTAGTGGTAGTAGGTTATGGTACAGCCAGACGTATTGACTTAACAGGGTCGGTATCTTCAGTAAGCTCTGAAAGTATTGAAGGATTTAAAAACAGCTCTGTCTTAGGAGCACTTGGAGGTCAAGTTGCTGGAGTTCAAATTACTCAGTCTGATGGTACTCCTGGATCAGGATTTAGTGTAAATATTCGTGGAGTAGGAACTTTAACAGGTGACTCATCTCCTCTTTATATTGTAGATGGTTTTGAAAC
>CAZBVD010000628.1:0-1048 GCA_964495235.1 uncultured Dysgonomonadaceae bacterium
CATCTTTTACTAATAAATAAATTACGAATACACATGAATACTCTGCTGCGCTGAAGGCAAATAATTGAGTCCCCACCAACACATTTGTAGAATAACAAAAGAAATAATAATTACCACCATAGCGGTTCGATTGCTAGTGTCTTTTTTAAGACGGATATGAATGTAGATTAGATATGAAATCCAAGTGGCAGCAGCCCAAGTTTCTTTAGGGTCCCAGCTCCAATAGTGTCCCCAAGCTTCCTTTGCCCATATTGCACCCAATAACATGCCAATGGTTACAAAAGCAGTACCAACATACACCAAGTTGTCTGTCATCTCCATCAACTTACCTTTATCAGAAATACGGTTCTCTTTTAAAAGATAGTAGATAGCAATAAGTGTTACCGCGCCCAGTATAGCATAAGAAAACATGTAAATAATAACATGAGGCGAAAACCATGGGCTTTGCAAAGCTGGCATCAACACTTTGTTGTGAATTTCGGGTTTCACAATATTAATAACAATAAACACCGTTGCTAGCAAGGTGCTAAAAGAGAGCAACCATTTATAACGCCATCTTTCATAGGTTATGAGCCCTACAACAGGTAAAAAAAATGAATACCACAAACGCGTTTCGCCCATTGTGCGCAATGGAGGTCGCTCAAGAGATATCCACATACCAATAATAAAAAGAAAAAATACAATAAGCCCTGCAACTGTAAAGATAGTTGGAACAAGGCGCTTGTTTGTTCTAAATGCAACCACAGCACCTATTATCCATAGAATAACAGATACGGAAGAAAAATATATGAAATAGTCCCAACTCATAATTTTTTATTTTTTGGACCCACAATAAATAGATATAACGATCCCGCCAAAAGCATAATTATGCCTGCATACACAATTGGCAACCAGGGATCGCGCACCAATTCAAAAACACTTGTATTGGAGTATTTACCCTTCGATTCATCGTAACTCAACTGATATATTATCCAATTATCTATTCGCAATGGCTTGTTCACTTCTATTACTGCAGCTTTGCTGTGACCGCCCTCTGTAAACACCTGCA
>CAZBVD010000629.1:0-1046 GCA_964495235.1 uncultured Dysgonomonadaceae bacterium
TGTTATTATGCCATTTGATCACCCTAAAATGGCGAGTATTCTAGATCTGATTCCAGAAGATAAATTATTAATAATAGATTGGAATATTTATTCTAAGACAACAAGCAACATACTGTATCAAAACTTTGGCACCTCGGTCTATGAAGGATTAAAAACTGTACTGCCTTTAATAAGAAAATATGATAACTTTCAATTCTTATATCCTGAATACACGGATCACCCTTACGAGTCTGTTTTGTTTTTTGAGCAATTTTGCAAAGAGCATAATATAAGACACTCAGTATTGAAAGACTCTTCAAGTTTTGATGTTAAAGCAGGCACTGCATACTTTAGCGTAAGCGACCGCATGCTCGGAAGATTTCTAGAGCAATGCCAATCAAAAAACTTGGAGCCAGGAGTAGATGCAGGAATCATTTCATATAATGAAACACCCATGAAAAAATTTATCCACAAAGGAATCACTGTTATTACTACAGATTTTTATGAGATGGGGAAAAGAGCCGCAGAGTTTACATCAAACAATGATAAGATGCGCCATTGTGTTCCAACAAAAGTACATATTAGAGAATCTTTATAATCTCACTCAAAAAAACAGCAGAATGATATACACATTAGGAATAGACGTTGGCAGCTCGTCAGTAAAAGTAAGCCTTCTAAACATTACAAATGGTAATTGTGCAGCTTCCGCTTATTATCCTGCAGAAGAAATGCCTATAACAGCCATTAGAAGTGGATGGGCAGAACAAGACCCACAAGACTGGTGGGAAAACACAAAGTTAGCATTGTCTACAGTGTTAAAACAGGCTCAGGTTTCAAAAGAAGCAATAAAGGGTATAGGCATTTCATATCAAATGCATGGTTTGGTAGCTCTTGACAAGGAAGGCAATGTAGTGCGCCCTTCAATAATATGGGCTGATAGCCGCGCTGTGAAAATTGGTAATAAAGCTTTTGAAGAATTAGGAGCAGATTATTGTTTAAATAGTTGTCTTAATTCTCCAGGTAATTTCACTGCATCTAAACTAAAATGGGTGAAAGAAAACGAACCC
>CAZBVD010000630.1:0-1045 GCA_964495235.1 uncultured Dysgonomonadaceae bacterium
TAACAGCTAGTATTGCATACCATAGGTTCAATCTTGCATATGCACTAACGAATACCCCCCAAGGGTAGTATAAGAATCTTCTATCTTGATTGTTGTAACCTTCTATTTCATCTTCAACATCTCTTATATTGGTTTCCCATGAGTCTGTTTTGTTGTTATACTCTACTTTATTCTTGACTACATCTGTAACCATCATACCATAAGTAGAGTTCAATAATTCTTTAGATAATTGTGCTTCTAACTCTTTACCTGCTTCACCTTTTAGTGTAGACTTATTCTGAAACAGTGTGATTACAGCTTCAATGATTGCTTTAGGTAAGTATCCTTTTCTATAAGCATATACATTCGCAAATTGGATACTATCGTAATCGTATACACGTTTGATAATCTCTAAGTCTACGTTAGTAATCGTTGTCATGAGTTTGTGAGCACCTTGTACTCTTCCATTATTGATTAGAGCATCTTCCATCTGACACTTACTCTCACTCAGGTAGTCCTCATAGACATTTTCTTTCCTGATTAAGTTAGTAAATTTTGCATCAAAGATGAGTACATGCTCTTTCAGGTAATCCTGATAAGTCATATCCTTAGTGAAGACTACTTCCTTACCTTCACTCATTGGATACTGTTCAGTAACCATGACACTAGGGAATGAGCTTGTGATATCATAACTGATTACATCAGCTAGTTCTTTGTTCAATACATCTGAGTTAGCATGTACGTATCCCCCTTGAAATGCCTGTTTACTCTTTAAGTAAGTAGCAGGTGTTAAGGTAAGTCCACTCATTAACTCAGTAAATCGTGTAAATCTACCATAACTAGCTTTCTTATTCCCTCTATTATTGTCATAGAAACAGTGATTCCTAACATAATCTCTAACTCTTCTAGTGTTTGTTACAGGAATCTTAGTGATATCCCCATATAGTTCTCTTTGTTCATTGATATAGTCTAGTACTACCTGTACATCCTTCACTATGTACTGAACTTCTTTCAGAGTAAGCTCTGTTCCATAGTGTCTGATTAAGCTATAGTCTAAGTCTCCAGT
>CAZBVD010000631.1:0-1044 GCA_964495235.1 uncultured Dysgonomonadaceae bacterium
CCACCTGCCCTATGAAATCTGTATTATTATTTCATTGGGGTGAAATCGGATTTTTATTTCATCGGGGGTTTAAGGGCAACGCCCTTCAGAATAAAACTATAGAGAAATGGAAACTGATCAAAGTTTCTAAACTTTCTGCTTCGCAGCACACCGATTTGGAAATCGGCGCGAGCGGAGAGAATTGAAAATGATTATTAAGCCTGACTGGCCAAATACCCTGTCATTATGAATGCAATGAATAATCTGTTTAATTGCGAGGTGGTAGTACTGGCGAATTGCATTTGCCCTAATGAAATCAACAGATCGCGTTACAAACGATAAACCATCCAAGGAAAATCACATTGTCATTCCGATACGCAGTGAGGAATCTAGTTTAACCCATGAAATAAAACTGAAGGTGTTAAGGCGAAGCCGTATTTCATTGGGTTTGAATTGTTATGCATTCCGCCTTGCGGATTAACGCATTTCAGCCCTGAAGGGGCATAAGACAATAGCGTGGGGCATCGCCCTACGAAACGATTACAACACAGCCAAAAGCCCTGAAAGGGCGCAAGATTTGTTGTCTGTTGTGTCCGCCCATGATGGAAGAACATGCTGACGCATGTAAGAATAAATTGGCACACTGATGACACTGATTGAACTGATGAACCCCAGTGAAATCAAATTAATATTTCATTGGGGTAAACCCCTCGGAATTGAATAACCTTGCGACCTAAACCCCAGATGGGGTGACATTATAAATTTAATCAATAACGAATGGCCTCCCAGGAGGAGCAGAGCAAAACTTTAAATATACAGTTAACCAAGCGCATCGTAGATGCAGCAACGTCTGTAGTAACCAGGTCCACCAACGAAATCAAACTCCGTAGGAGTGACCTGCGTAATTAAATGAATGGTTTTTGCTACCGCAAGTCTTTCACTTTTGCTGACAATGTTATAAGGCACAGGTTGGAAACCTGCGCCAGCCAAGAATACACCTGTCATTCTGATGCGTAGAGAAGAATCTATTTACCCCACTTGTCCTATGAAATCTGCATTATCATT
>CAZBVD010000632.1:0-1038 GCA_964495235.1 uncultured Dysgonomonadaceae bacterium
GCATCAGCGGCATTATCCCCTTTTAAAATACCATCAATATAATCAGACATTTTTTCAGTTGCTTTTTGTACCGCTCGTTCATTTTCAATCATGTCTTCATCATTTAAGATATCTCTTCTTACTTGCTGAAGCCTGTCGAGAGATGCTTCATAAGCCTCAATCTCTCCATTTATAGTATTTAGTCTATCGTAATGGTAAGGGTCTTCTTTATCAAGTGATTCTCGCTCCTCATATAGGGATTGAATCTCCTTCTCCCTATCCCTGATTTGTGCAGAGTTTTTTTCAATCTCACTTAGAGTTTTACGTCTCTCTGTATAAGCCTCATTCGCAGCTACTACATCATCCTTCATAGTCTGCGCCTCTATCTCAGCG
This sequence comes from uncultured Dysgonomonadaceae bacterium, assembly GCA_964495235.1. Classification (GTDB taxonomy): domain Bacteria; phylum Bacteroidota; class Bacteroidia; order Bacteroidales; family Dysgonomonadaceae; genus UBA2632. The sequence goes on from CAZBVD010000632.1 coordinate 373, forward strand.
AGTTCATCTTTAAGCTTTTGTATCTGACTCATTAAATGGTCATAGTTGTTGAATTCTATTCTAAATCCTGTAGATAGGTCTAATTCATCAACCATTTGATTATGGCGCTCTTTTAGCTGATTAAACTCATCTTCAGGTATTTCTAAACTAGCTACTTCACCTGATTGAGCATATGCTTGCTGTCTTGCTCTATGAGATTCTTCAAAAGCACTTGTCAGCTCTCTATAGTCATTGATTTGACCTCTAATAGCATCTCCTCTTTCAAACACTTCATTCATATTTTGTACCGCTTGGGTATAACGTTCAGTGCTATCTCTAAGATTACTCATCGGGTCAACCCAAGATTTAAGATGCTGTCCTATGGTCTTGCCAGTAAGTGCATCAATCGCAGAGCTTAGAGCTTGGTAAGCTGCAACTACTAGCATTATCTTGCCTGGCGCTGCAGCCCAACCTCCACTAGTAATCATCCCCTTTATAGCTCCACCAAAACTTGAGGCTCCCTTAGTAGCATCTTTAAAACCTTTAACCATATTGCCGAGACCGCCAAATAATCCTCTATCTCCGAATAGTTTTTGAATACCACTAGATGCAAAGTCAATTGCAATCATAGAAGCCAACCCTTTAGCTAATCCAGATATTACAGATACTGCATTTTCATTTTCAGAA
>CAZBVD010000633.1:0-1037 GCA_964495235.1 uncultured Dysgonomonadaceae bacterium
GATGTTTCTGATGCATTGCAAAGACATGACTACGAAACAGTAGGTGAAAAAATGTATGAAACTCATCATGGTATGAGCAAGCTTTATGAAGTAAGCTGCGAAGAACTTGACTTTTTAAATGATTTGGCTAAAAAACACAATGTAACAGGTTCGCGTGTTATGGGTGGTGGCTTTGGCGGTTGTACAATCAATTTGGTGAAAGATGAACTATACAATCAGTTTGTTATAGATGCCAAGGCTGAATTTAAGGAGAAATACGGGCATGATCCTAAAGTGTATGATGTTGTGATAAGCGACGGAGCTCGAAAACTTTAACTACTTAACCTAAATTGTATTCTAAGAGGTTGGAGACTTACTCTTCAAATAGTTTCCAACTTCTTTTACTTATAAAAACGCCATTATGAACACTCAATACTATATAAATAAATCTAAATTTTTAGTTGCTGTTGATTGCATTATCTTTGGTTTTAAAGATAAAGAATTACATGTTTTGCTTACTCGAAGACCTGTAGAGCCCATGGGCGGTAAGTGGTCGTTGATGGGAGGCTTTGTTGCTGAGAATGAAAGCTTGGAAGATGCTGCAAAAAAGGTGCTATTTAATTATACCCAACAAAAAGGTATTTACATGGAACAAGTAAATGCATATGGTGAAATTGATAGAGATTCTGGAGGAAGGGTTATCTCTGTTGCATTTTATGCACTAGTAAGGCTTGAAGAGTTTGATACAAGCTTGGCGCAAAGTTTCGACGCAAAATGGGTAAATATCAAAGAATTGCCTCAACTTGTGTTTGATCATAATAAAATGGTTGACGATGCTTTAACTTTACTACAATTCAAGGTTTCTATGCAACCTATTATTTTTAAGTTCTTTGACGATAAATTTACTTTACCCGCTTTGCAAGATCTGTATGAAGCCATCTATCAAAGAGAGGTTGATAAACGCAACTTTAGAAAGAAGCTCTCATCTATGGATATATTAGAAAAGCTAGATATAAAAGACACTTTGTCGTCAAAAAGAGGCGCTTTTTATCACAAGT
>CAZBVD010000634.1:0-1032 GCA_964495235.1 uncultured Dysgonomonadaceae bacterium
GTTAAACTTAGCAAAAAGATTAGAATTATCCAATTATTTTAAAGAAAACATTGAATATAGTTGTTTTTTTATATGGAAGGTAAAAGTTGACCCTAAAGTCAGAACCAAGACTCTGGTATGATTGAGTGAGAAAAAGAACTCAAAAATGGACTAAATATAATAACAAGAGCTATGTATAGAATAACAACAACACCTAAAATATTCCCCTGCTTTTGAGAATAGACACTGTTTTTTTTCTCAATAGATGATATTTCAAAATACTTAACCCTTATTTTTACATATATATTATAAACAAGCAATCCTACAAGTGAGCCCATTATAAATCCGGCTATAATATCACTAATAAAATGAACTCCTAAGTAGACTCTAGAGTAGCTATTTAATGTTGCCCACAATATCATGGAAATGGCAACAATTTTATTTCTGAAAAGGAGAGAGAAAAAGAATGCGAACGCAAAGCTATTTGTTGCATGGCCGGAAATAAATCCGTAATCTCCACCCCTAAAATCATTAACTAAAGCAACGATTTCTTTAAAATCTGGATGATGCGATGGCCGATATCTTTGGAAAACAGGCTTGAAAAAAGATGCTGAAACTAAATTGGAAAACAGCAATATTAACATAATAGACACTAAGACAAGCCATCCCTCTTTGCATTGTTGATTTTGAAAGGCTATATATATAATAAACAAAATCATAGGGATCCAAGTTACAAGTCCTGTGAAAGTCCACATAGCGTTATCCCAAAACAAAGAATCACTACCGTTGAGAGCTAAAAAGATGTCTCGCTCAAAAGGAAGAAGCTTATTTATGAACTCATTCATATTATTTCTACATTCTTTTTCTGTAGCCAACCTACACTACCATTTGCAATAACGATTTCAATCCATCGTCCCTCTTCGCGCTTAATATTCACTTTAGCACCTTCGTGCAAACGAAAGAGTTCTTGACTATGTGCATCGGGTGAAGTGTATATCGAAACTGAAGCTGACATAACTATACCCGTTGAACGAGTTGCAATTTTGTGCTTTT
>CAZBVD010000635.1:0-1025 GCA_964495235.1 uncultured Dysgonomonadaceae bacterium
AACTCTCTTTGTTCTTCCGATAAGTGAGAGTAAGGTTTAATTATAGACATAGTTATCTGTTTTTGTGTTTATATAGCTACTTATCTTTTGGCGCAATACACCCATTTTTGCCCACTTCTTCTTTGGGTAGCAAGATAAAGATTTTATCTCAATTTATTAACTATTTCTGTTGTTCTTTCAAACTTAATGGGTAAAGAGTTGTGCCTATAGTTTGTAGTTTATTTCTTGTTGATTCATTATTAAACATATCATCAGTGAAGCTTTCAGAGTTGTGAGTGTTAAATAATCGGCAATTGCTATAAACGTTTTGGTGTAATGAGTAATATGGTAGTAAAAAATAAACGCTAACTGTCTTCCCATAACTATTATATACAATTATGCTCCAATCAACACGGATATTTCTACGTGTTGATTGGAGCATATATATATACCTATTGTTTCTATCGTATTTTCAAATACAATAAAAACACATTAATACAAACAGGGCGATTTATGTGTCGATTGCACTAGCATAAAAGAAACAATCTCATAATCTATCTCTGCTTTTGTTTCTTCTATAAAAGTTACACAAAAAGCCTCGCCCACTACTTTTTTATTTTCACTAGCCTCACCCTTCAATGCATCTTTAGCACCTTTAGTAGCTTTAGATAACTCAGTATTTAAACCTACATTACCCAATGTATTAAACAAAAAGTGATAATAAGAATTCCCTACTTTGCAATGCTTCAGATATACAGCTCTACTTATTTCCTCTTCAGAAACAACCTCTAAGTCAACTAAAGACAACGCCGTATCGAAGTAACAAACAGGCATCTTAGTATCTTCGCAACCCGTCATTATTTTAAATAAATCCATCACATAAACACTTTCAACCTTCTCCGTTTCAGACATCTCGCTAAGCATCTGCTCGCCCTTGTCTATATATTCTTGCACTTTATCTTTTTCAAGATGTGTTTTAAAGTTCTCTGTTATCCAGTTCTTTTGGGCACTCACTTGTGTTAACATTAGCACCATAAATAGGGCAG
>CAZBVD010000636.1:0-1021 GCA_964495235.1 uncultured Dysgonomonadaceae bacterium
AGTCTATCGAAGGGTGTGTTGTATAAATAATGAAGGGCTACAGTTAGCTCAACTGTACCTAAACTAGAAGCAAAATGCCCTGGATTGTGTGACAGTTGGTCAATAATGAAATCTCTCAACTCGTCACACACGGTAAGTAGTTGATCCATTGTCATACCCTTTAGGTCGTCAGGACTATTTATGTTTTTCAGTAATTCCATTCAATTATTATTTCATCCACTTCAAAAAATTTATTAGAGTGTGCAACTCTAATAAGCTAAGACATTTCTGCTTGTGTAAATTTAGAATCTATTGCCTATACCATAGTAATAGAACATGCATAATATAATAGCAACAAGATTTAATTGGCCATATCAGATAAGAATTTAATTCGAACCAATCTTATTTCTTCTTCTTCGTATTCTGATAATTCTTCAATAGCTTCATCTATATTATCTGTTTCACCTTCTTGAAAATAAGCGTATATATCGTCCAAAACATCTTGATCCATTACTTCATTTAAAAAGTAATCAATACTTATTTTTGTTCCAGAGTATACAATTGCTTCAATTTCTGCTAGAAGTTCGTCAAACTCAAGTCCTTTAGATTCTGCTAAGTCGTCAAGAGCAACCTTTCGGTCTATGCCTTGAACAATAGAAACTTTCAGCTTTGATTTGTTTGGAACTGTTCGAACCCTCAAATCATCGGGACGTTCAATTTCATTTTCATCAACGTGCTTTTTAATCAGCTCTACAAACTCTTTTCCGTATCTTTTTGCTTTACCTGCACCTACACCTGGCATATTTTGCAACTCCTCTATCGTTATTGGATAGGTAGTTGCCATTGCTTCAAGCGATGGGTTTTGGAATATCACATATGGAGGTACATCCAGCTTTTTGGCTAGTTTCTTTCTCAAATCCTTCATCATTGAGAACAATGCAGGATCTACTGCACCAGTACTTCCACCTCCACCAAGAATTATATCATCATCTAGATTCTCTTCCATATCTAAATCATCTTCTTTTGTTATCTTAAAAGAAAC
>CAZBVD010000637.1:0-1020 GCA_964495235.1 uncultured Dysgonomonadaceae bacterium
ATTTTCTCAGCTTCAGTTTCTAGCGAACCTAACCCAGTAGCTAATCCACCCTCACTTGGAGAGATTATAAATTCACCGCTCTCGTTCTTCTCTATTTTTACAGGAAGGCGGTTAGATAATATAATTAATTTCATTGTGTTTTATATATTTAGTTCGTAATCTGATGTTTATGCTTAAAGTTTATAACACTAATGAATACAAAAAGATTAAAGAATGAGCTTGTTTAACATTTGCAGAGCCTTTGAGTATGCTAAGTTGTAATGGGCATTTCCCAGAAATTGATAAATTAAGCCAATTAGAGTGCCTTTAACAATTTCCAAATCAGACTTTAATGAAAATAAATTATAATATTGCTAACTGGAGTTTGCAATTCAATAAATAATTTGTACTTTCGTCATTCTGATTGAGATTATAATAAGTGGAATCATTTTTCAAAACGCATAAATACCTTATTGACAATATAGAGCCAACTCTATATCGCCGATATTTGATGGACAGCATAGATTGGTCTCATCGGTTAATTGGTATAAAAGGGTCGAGGGGTGTTGGTAAAACAACGTTTCTGTTGCAATATGCAAAAGAGAATTGTGATGGTGATGATAAGAAGTGTTTATACATTAATCTAAACCACTTTTATTTTACAGAATGTTCTTTAGTTAGCTTTGCTGGGAAGTTTACAGAAATGGGTGGTGAAACTCTTTTGATAGATCAAGTTTTTAAGTATCCTGAATGGTCTAAAGAATTGAGAAAGTGCTACGACTTGTATCCCAATCTAAAAATAGTGTTTACAGGCTCTTCTGTAATTAAGCTTAAAGAGGCTAACTTACATATTGGTGATGTTGCTCATTCTTATAATTTGCATGGATTCTCTTTAAGAGAGTATATCGGATCTATGACAAATAAAGAGTTGCCTACTTATTCTTTAGAAGAAATTACAAGTAATCACAGAACTATAGCATCTGATATTCTAAAAACGGTAGATGTTGATAAATATTTTACTGATTATATACATCATGGCTA
>CAZBVD010000638.1:0-1019 GCA_964495235.1 uncultured Dysgonomonadaceae bacterium
TTTATAGTTGAGACAAGTTTTTAAGTCAAACACATAAATTTGCAGGTGAGCCCTTCCTTGGCGATTGGAGACAAAAAAACGAATACCTTTATATTTAGTATAAAGATATCCGTTTAATTATTCTACTTTCTCTTTAAAAAGAAGCTTGCTCTATTTATTCAATTCTGGTTTGTAATAACCTAAATCTTCTATACGGAATTTGGTTACAAAGTTGTAGTTTTTAATTACTTCGTTTTGTCCGTAATGAATGTACACCTCAGCCGAACGACGGTATAGTTTTGGCTCTTGGTTGGCGCTTGTGAGCAATAGATACCCCATTATGATGTGGCCAGCAGTTTCTACCAAACGACGTGCATTGAAATCGAGAAACTCTGGGTCTTTTGGCTCTGTTACAATCTCTACCAACTTCTCATACATCTTAGTCATCTTAACCAAACGCTTGTGCAATGCCTCTAACTCTGGTGCAAGGGGCATCTCTTCGTACTCTTTGATGCGCTTTAGGTAAGTGCCTGTGGTGACGTGACGAATGGCAGCAACTACCTGCAATTGGGTTGTACCCTCATATATATTTGTAATACGGGCATCGCGATAGAGTCGCTCGCAAGTATAGTCTTTCATAAAGCCCGAACCACCATGAACTTGAACGGCATCATAGGTAGTTTGGTTGGCAAACTCGCTTGTCATTGCTTTTCCAAGGGGTGTGAAAGCATCGGCCAAACGAGAATAGTGTTTCATTTCATTGCGCTCTTCAGGAGTGAGTTTTCTATCTTTAGAAATATCCTCTAATGCCTTATACATATCCACAAAACGTGCAGTTTCGTACAAAATAGCTCTTGATGCATCTGTTTTTGCGCGAATGCTGGCTATCATTTCGTATACTGCAGGAAATTCGATAATAGCTTTACCAAACTGGCGACGCGAAGTAGCATAGTCGTAGGCTTCGCGATAGGCTGCTTCGCAAATACCAACTGATTGCGAAATAATTCCCAAGCGAGCACCATTCATCAACGACATTACAT
>CAZBVD010000639.1:0-1019 GCA_964495235.1 uncultured Dysgonomonadaceae bacterium
ACAAATAATAAATAATACACTTCATTAAAAATACCTTGTGTTTTAAAGGTAAATAACTATCTTCGTACTAATTATTATAGTTAGCACAAAACATTATATTTTTCACCATGAATATTTCATTATTAATTTCTACTTACAACTGGAAAGAAGCCCTAAGGCAATCCTTGCTAAGCATATTTAATCAAACTGTGCTTCCTCATGAGATACTTATAGCAGATGATGGGTCAACAGACGACACCCGTTTGCTAATAGATGAGATGCGTGAAATATCTCCCGTGCCCATTATTCATTTGTGGCAAGAGGACGATGGTTTTCGTGTAGCTTCAATCCGAAACAAGGCTATTGCACGCGCTACAGGAGACTACATTGTGCAGATTGATGGCGATATTTTTGTGAACAAACACTTCATACAAGATCATATAGAAATGGCCGAAGAGGGCTACTTTGTTTGTGGTAGCAGGGTTTTGTTATCACCTCTACAGACTGTGCAGTTGTTGACTGGAAATAGAAACCAAACAAAAGTTTCTCCTAAAATGGTGATGAATGCTATACGTTTTAAACCACTCCGACATTTTTTAGCAAAAAGATATGCCCGAGACAGCTATAGAAATGCAAGGGGATGCAACATGGCTTTTTGGCGAAAAGATTTGATAGCAATAAATGGCTATAACGAGGTTTTCGACTCCTGGGGACCAGAAGATAAAGAGCTAGTGGCTAGGCTACTAAACCTTGGCATCAAGAAAAAGTCGCTTAAAATGGGTGGCGTTGCCTTTCATCTGCATCATAAAGAGCTCTCTAAGGCTGGACTAAAAAAACTGAAAGACGTTTTCATCCACAGTATTGGTAAAGGCGATATAAGAGCTACTAATGGTTTAGATAAGCATTTGAAAGTTGTTTAATAATAACACTTACGCTGATTTATCTTTTTGCCCTATCAAATAACGAGGTGATTGTAGAAACAAGCCAGCCCCAACTATTTCAGCACCCCCACATTATTTGAGCATTGTAATTACAAACAA
>CAZBVD010000640.1:0-1005 GCA_964495235.1 uncultured Dysgonomonadaceae bacterium
CAGGAGTTAGAATAGATGAGGTTCGCATTGAGCGTCGTTCATATCAATTTTTATATAAAGACGATATGGGTTATCATTTTATGAACTCAGAAACTTTTGAGCAAATAGCTTTACCTGGAGAGAAAATTGAAGGCGTGCAGTATTTAAAAGATGGCGACACGGTAGAGGTGCAAGTTCATGCAGAAACCGAAACTGTATTAACAGCCGAAATGCCAATGCATGTAGTGTTGGAGATAACCTATACAGAGCCAGGCCTAAGAGGCGACACTGCAACCAACACACTTAAACCTGCTACTGTAGAAACAGGAGCAGAAATACGTGTGCCGCTCTTTATTGAAACAGGCGAGAAAGTGAAAATTGATACGCGCACAGGTACTTATGTAGAGCGTGCAAAATAAGCGTACACATTGCTAACTGGTAATACAAATAACAAAAAGGAACATCTTTAAAAAGGTGTTCCTTTTTTGTTTTACTACGCTTTCAATCTGATAAATGAAGTAAATATTACCATTATAAAGTTGAGCGTTTGTAAGAGTTAAAGTATTAAGCAGTTAAATTTCAATTCAATCACTAAGATAAAGCATTGAATGTGTAACTTACTAGTTATATATTGAATTGATTAATATTTTCTGATATATTTGTATCTTACACCAAAAATAACTTCTGTAATTTTTCTGTAGTTGCATCATTAGAAATAATATTATAAAAACAGATAGAATGAATAAAAAAACAAGAAAATTATTGGTGCTGGTTTTATTGCCAACTTTAGCCTTAATAATAGCATTTGTGTTTTTTGCTAATAGAAAAAACAAGCCAGCTCATTCTAATATAGAGCAAAATATAGGAAATGAAAAAGTTTTAGATGAACTAGAAGTATCTTATGTAGACTCCTTAAAAGAGCACTTTATAAGACAAATATATATAGAAGCAGTAGGTTTAGAACATTCCAATATAGTGGAATCTGAATATGAGAAATGGAAAGAAGATAACAAAGAGTATTTAGAA
>CAZBVD010000641.1:0-1005 GCA_964495235.1 uncultured Dysgonomonadaceae bacterium
CCTATTCCATAGTCTCTATTCTTCTTATCCTGTTCTATTGCTCTTTGTGTCCATCTGTTAATTTCTTCTCTTGATGCTTTCTTGCTTAATTTCCTTGGTGCTCTTTTTTTCCTTGCCCCTTTCTCCATAGACCTTCCCATTTTGCCCTCTTCTCTTAATAGGCTTACTTGATAGCCTATGGCAGCATTGTTTCTTCCAGGCAGCAAGTCGCTTACGTATTTTAGCCCTTTTGTATTATAATGTTTGATTAATATTTCTATTTCTTCCTCAGTCCAGTACCAACTACTACTCTTTTTAACCAACCTACTCCCTCCTAGTTAATCTATAGTTTTTACCTTCATCTGGCTTTACAGATACTATATATTTCTTATTGCACATTTCATTGATCCTTCCTATGGTAGCTGAGTCCAGTTCTAGGAATCTGTCAAAATCTATTTCACTATTAAGGAGTATTGGTAGTCCTTTGTTATATCTGTAATTGATTACCTGGAACAACTCTCTTAGGTCCTCTATCTTTATACTTTCTTCTCTATAGTAATTTGTTACAGAGCTTTTAAATAAGTCATCTATAAAGAGCACTCCTGCATTTGCTATCCTGCTAAATTCTCTATTATAGTTCTCTCTATCAAATCTACAGGCTTGTAGTTTCTGTATTATTTCATCTGCCACATAGTATTTAACATCCACGTTATTATCTAAGAGCTTTTTAGTTGCTGCTATTATAAGATGGCTCTTACCTATCCCAGACTGGCCTAAGAAGGCTAAGCTATGTCTGTTTCCTTTAAGAAACTCTTTTGTATAGCTTATTGCAGCAGTTTTCATTCTCTTCTGGAAGTCTTCCTTTGCTATATAGTTTTCAAAGGTCCTTATTTCTAATAGATCCCCTATGCCACTATTGCTCATCTTATTTTTAACTTCTTTTAACAACTGGCATTTACACTTTACAGCTACTTCATATATGCCTTGAGTTTTAAAAATATAGCCTTTATCTTTGCAATGCTTGCA
>CAZBVD010000642.1:0-1005 GCA_964495235.1 uncultured Dysgonomonadaceae bacterium
AAAATGAGAAAATTAATTTTATTAGTAGCAGTAGCTACAACTATGTCTTTTGCAGCTTGTACAAACACAACTACAACAGAACAACCAGAAACTGAAATAGAAAACGCAACCGAGGTGCTAGAAAACGCAACTGAGGTACTTGAAGAAGCAACTGAAGAAGTTGAAGAAGCAACTGAAGAAGTTGCTGAAGTTTTAGAAGAAGTTGTAACTGTTGACTAGTTTCTAGCAAGAAGAACAAACTAAAAGCAGGGGTTTACTGTTTGCAGTAAAAGTATTTAGAAGTCGCATTATCCATGCGACTTTTTTTGTATCTTACAATAAACAAATTAACTTTGTTACTTAGTCCTACTTTAAGATTAACAACTATCACCTAAAGCATAAAAAAAATGAAACGATTTACTTTTTTATCGTCTTTGCTATTTCTATTACTTGGTATTGCATGTACTGAACAGAAAGCATACATTGAAAAAGAAATTGTTTTTGACGAAAAATTTACCTCAGAACAAAAACTAAAGCTTGCTGCTAGCTTAGTACCAACCAAACAACAATACCAATGGCAACAGTTAGAACTAACTGCCTTTATCCATTTCGGAATAAACACTTTTACGGGACGCGAATGGGGCAATGGAAATGAAGACCCCGCACTATTCAACCCAACTGACTTTAATGCCGAACAATGGGTAGTTGCACTTAAAGAAGGTGGTTTTAAAATGGTGGTTTTAACCGCAAAGCATCACGATGGATTCTGTTTGTGGCCTACAAAAACAACTGAGCATTCCGTAGTTAGTTCGCCATGGCGAGATGGTGGTGGTGATGTAGTGAGAGAGCTCAAAAATGCTGCAGATAAACACGAAATGAAGTTTGGAATATACCTTTCGCCTTGGGATAGAAATGCACCAAGCTATGGCGACTCGCTCAAATACAATCAACTGTTTGTTGAGCAATTAAAGGAACTTTTGAGCAACTATGGAGCAATTCACGAGGTGTGGTTTGATGGAGCAAATG
>CAZBVD010000643.1:0-1004 GCA_964495235.1 uncultured Dysgonomonadaceae bacterium
GAGTAAACAAGATACACTTATTATAAAATCAAAAATATAAAAACATGAAATTTAAAACATTTTTATTTGCAGCTCTGCTACTGCTATCAGCTTCAACAGTTAGCGCCCAAAGCTATGGTACAGGAATTGGTGCACGTCTCGGTTTTTTTAATGGAGTAACAGTGAAACACTTTGTTTCTCCTAACAATGCCATAGAGGGTATTGTAAACTTTCGTTGGGGTGGAGCTATTGTAACAGGTATGTACGAGTGGCAACAACCAATTCATAGTGCTCCTGGTTTGGACTACTATTTAGGTGTTGGTGCTCACATTGGAGTTTTTGATAAAGACGACTATAAGTGGGATGATGCATCTTCAGTAATAGTGGGTGCCGATATAGTGGCTGGGTTAGAATACACTTTTCCCACAGCACCATTTACAATTGGATTGGACTACAAGCCTGCCTTTAACTTTATTGGCGACAACCATGTTTGGGCCGATGGAATAGCACTAAATCTGCGATTCAATATTAATTAATTTGCAATAGCAAATACACATATTAAAAAAAGCCGTATTCTGATTTTACAGAACACGGCTTTTTTTATGCAAAAACATCATGCAGTTTAATGCGGAGGAGGTCTATAGTTTTAGCTTAATTACCTCACCAGCAGCAAGCAAAAATGCCCCCGTGCCGTATACCTCCCAACTATCTTCACTGAAATTTCGTTTAGGATTGGCCCCAATAGGCTGTACCCAACCTACACGCCCTTCTTCATTTACACAACCTGTAAGAGCAATCCATGCTTTTTTCACAGCAGGTAGATAAGTCTCTCTATCAAGCACACCATTATTAATACCCCAAGCCAATGCATAACAGAAAAATCCTGAGCCACTTACTTCACCTCCAGGATAAGAATCAGGGTCAAGTAAACTTGCACGCCACAAACCATCGGGTTGCTGCAAATCTACAATTCTTGCAGACATTTCTTTTAGTAGATTCTCATAAAATGGACGTTCTGAATAGTC
>CAZBVD010000644.1:0-1001 GCA_964495235.1 uncultured Dysgonomonadaceae bacterium
TTTACCCACAACTTAAAGAGAAAATGCCAGATGCTATCTATTTTTATGGTTCTGGTTGCATTACCGAAAAGATTGGAGGCGTGAAAAGTGCGATTCAATCTTCATTTCCAATAGATAAAATAGCGATTTATAGCGATTTAATTGCTGCAACACACGCATTGTGTGGCACCAAACCTGGTATTGCTTGTATATTGGGAACTGGAAGTAATTCTTGCCAATGGAACGGTGTTGAGATTACCAAGCAAGTATCTCCACTTGGCTTTATATTAGGAGATGAAGGAAGTGGAGCTTCTTTGGGTAAAATGTTAGTGGGCGATATACTCAAGAACCAACTTTCTGCAGAGCTAAAAGAAAAGTTTTTGAAACAATACAATCTAACTCCTGCTGCAATTATAGAAAATGTTTACAGCAAACCCTTTCCTAGTCGTTTTTTAGCTAATGTAAGTAGTTTTCTCTTAGAGAATATTGAAAATAATGCTGTAAAAAGTATCGTGGAAAAGTCTTTCACAGAATTCTTTCAGCGCAATATAGTGCAATATGAATATAAGAAACACAAAGTGAGTTTTGTTGGATCAATTGCACATTACTATGCTCCTGTTTTAGAAGAAGTTGCCCATGAAAATGGAATAACTATTGGAGTAATAGCTCAATCTCCAATGAAGGGGTTGGTTGACTATTACAAGTCAATGGATTCTATTAATAAATAACCTCTGAAAGAAAGAACTCCTATTTATTAACTAGCACCCTATTCTGGTAGCCTTATATATCTCATTTGCAGCAATATAGATGCTTGACGTTTATACATATAAGCAGATGGATTCTTAGAGCTATACCGTAAAGGATTTGGCAAAGTAGCAGCAACAAGAGCTGACTGTGATTGAGACAACTTACTAGCCGATGTATTGAAATGATGATTAGCAACAGCTTCAGCACCATATACCCCATCTCCCATTTCTATTGAGTTAAGATAAACATGCAATATTCTATCTTTGCTCCAAAAG
>CAZBVD010000645.1:0-1000 GCA_964495235.1 uncultured Dysgonomonadaceae bacterium
AATTATCCCGCCACATTAGTTTTAATCCCCAATTGCTTCACTTTATCGGCAATCTCATTTAATACCTCAAGAGGCGCTTTTACAAGCTCTTTTGCAGGAGTTTCTCTATCGATAGTGTAGATCATCACTTCTCGTGGACTAAGCTCTTTTACGAGCTCTAACCACGCCGAGACTTCCTCTTCTGTTGTGTTGTCAACTGTCTGTCCTTTAAATGATCCTCTCAGAAACATTGTTTGCAACACAAAATCGCCTTCAAACTGTTTGTATAGTTCTACTTGTTTTGCAACAGTGTAAGTAGGGGAGTTTGGACTGTCTATTAGCTTAACAGTTTTGTCAAATGCTGAATCTAGTTTCAATACAGGAATCTCCACTTTTTGCAGTGCTTCAAATATACTCTGCTTGCCTACACTTACCCCATTGGTTAGTACACTTATTTTAGCATCGGGGTTATACTTATTGCGAAGCTCAATGGTGTCATCTATCACTCCTTCAAACTCGGGATGCATTGTGGGTTCTCCATTACCAGCAAAGGTTATCACATCAATCTTTGTGCCTTCTTCTTTCAGTGTTATAAGTTTGTCTTCCAGTGCGTCTTTCACATTTTGACGTGTTGGCAACTTTGTACGTGTTCTAAAATTCTCGTTAAATCCACACTCACAATAGATGCAATCGAAGTTGCACAACTTGCCATCAAAAGGCAATAGATTCATTCCTAATGATGAACCCATTCTGCGACTATGAATAGGGCCGAAAACTATTTCACTAAATAATATTGTTGACATATTTAATATTTTTATTTCTGTTTTTAAAGCCAAGAAATTACTTCTTGCAAACCAAATCCTACCACTACATAACGTGCAAACTTACCTAAGGTCATAAAGATTAGTACCAACCATGGGTTGGCACGCATAAAACCAAGGGCAACAGCAATAATGTCGCCCACACCAGGGAGGAAGACAAAGAAACTCATAATAGCTCCCCTCCCATGAAGCCATGCTTG